>NZ_JADWMP020000019.1:0-111965 GCF_015767295.1 Shewanella sp. DW31 | reverse complement strand
GGCCGGATATATGGGTGCAATGAACTCTTCTCAAAATCGCTATCGAATGTCTTGCAAACCGGATGGGTCCATATATGACCGACTAGCTTTCGCAGGTGCAGGGGCGAATGAACATCGGTGATTTTCACGCTTATGAGCGAGAGGCTAGGACTGCCGAACTGGAGGGCTTTACATGGATGTAAAGCGCATCCTTCGGAAGCGATAGCAAATTTGGCAATGAGCACAAGGAGCTTTCAACTCCGTTGGGGGAGTCTCGGAGCATCCAAGGGCGAAGGCCTACGGCCGCTTTGAGCGCGAGATAGGGATATCGAGCTGGCTATTTAACATGGACGTTTTTGATAGGACGAGCAGTCCTCCTTGGTCGGGTGTGGGGTGAAGCCCCACGACTTTGATTTTGATTAAAGCATTCAAACTACGAAACACACTTTGGGGCAATAGCTTCTAGCTAAAGGAAATCGTTAGGATTATTAAAGCAGCGACCATCACCATAGGGTCGCGGCTTTAAATCTCACTCATAGGGATATGGAAACAAGACTAGTCTGCTTTAATAACGGCTTGTGTCAGTATTTCTTGGTCATTCTTAAACACCACTAGCTCGCCTAGAGGACTATCGCTGCCGCCTAAGACGGTGACATAACAATAATACTGGTATGGGCCGCTGCGAAATTGGTATGAATGATTCCCTCCACTGCCATCAAAAACGAGTTTGCCTTTATTCAGCACTAAATCTGGCTTTTCACTCAATGCCTTACCCTTTGCCCATGCGGCATAGCGGTATTGGCTGTTCCCCATATCATCGACACGAATGGTAAACTTGGCGGTCTCCCAAGATAACGCTGGGCTGACAAACTCACTCACACTCGGATGTAATGCCGTTTGTTGCTTAGCAATAAGCTCTGCTTTCAGTTTTGCCTCTACCGGTGTTTGATAGTTAATGGCGATGATCTTGCCATCAAAATCCAGCCACACAACACCGCTACCGAGCATAATGCCGCGCCAGCCCATCGTCTGCCAATCGGCTTCAATCTTAGAATGGGCGATCTGCTCAAGCAGCTTAGGATCAAAAACCTGATCGAAACGTGCGATCATTTCCTGCGTATTTTGAATCGCTGGGATCGGATATTCACGTTTAAGCGGGTAAGCCACACGCTTAGCAAGCGCCTCAAGATCATTGGCCTTGGCGGCGTCGATAAGCCCCTGCACCAGAGGGATATATTCCTGTGGCATGGCTTCATCAGCGGCGTTTGCATTGATGCTTAAACCCATAACGCTGAATATTAACACCGCAGAAAAAGCGATATTCATCAGTTTAACTTGGCTGAAAACGGCTAATTTGCTTCCCTTGAGTCGTGAGGCGAATGGCATCTTTATCCCTTACTCCAAATGTCTCTGCTGAGACTAAAGGCCAAGAATACCATAAGTGCCTCAGACTAAAACCTAAGGTGATTTACACTGCACCTGACTAAGCGGTTAATAATAGGTTTGAGTAAATCGCCAAGGCTACTGACATAAAGATGACACCAATAACCGCATCGATAATCGGTGTTAGTCGCTGCAATTTAAGTTGCACCTGCGCCTTTGACAACATTACCGCTAAAAAGCCAAACCATGCCAATGACAAAGACAACAACAAAATAGCGGAAGCGATTTTAGTGCTCGTTGTAACACTTGGGGTAATCAAGGCCGAAAACAGGGTTAAGAAAAACACTAATGCTTTCGGATTCAATAGATTGGTATAAAGCCCAGTCAAAAAACCTTGCCTGCGTGACATAGCGCCACCTAAGCCACCAGCAACAGACGCCACGCCTTCAACGTCACCAGCGCTAATGACAGCATCATCATTTGTCCCTGCATGGACTCTGGCACTCATTTTACGTTTAGCGAGTATCGCAAGGCCGGCACGCAGGGCACCAAACCCCATCCAAGCGAGGTAAGAAGCGCCCACAATTTGCACTAAGAGATACAGAGTGTGCGAACTCTTAATGAGTAGACTCACACCGGTCAGACTCAAAATCGTATGAGCTAAAATGGCTATTGAAATCCCCACAGCGGCGGAAACCGCAGTGCTTCTGGACTGCTGAGTCGCAATCTTCACCATAATGGCAAAATCGGGTCCGGGACTGATTAAAGCAACGGCATGGATTACAGCCAAGGTGAGTAATAAAGATAAATCCATAGATATGCGGCTCCGCAAAAAAGGTTAATAACGATAACTGAGGCAGCCAGTATGGCAATTTGTCGCAGCGCTGAATTGTAATAAATTGCACTATTTCAGTGTTTTTTAAAATCAGCGGCAGTTGAAAGACGGGGGAAATTAGAGCATACGCCGCTGAAATTGCACTGGCGATAATAGGAATGCCTGCTTAAAAGCTTTGTTTAAATGACTTTGATCGAAAAATCCGAACTGCTGCGCCACATCCGCCACTAAAGCACCATGACTTAAGGACTTTTTCGCCAACTCTAAACGCACCCGCTTGAGATAAGCATGGGGAGTCATCCCTGTTGCCTGTTTAAATTGCCGTAAAAACTGAAACTTACTTAAATTCACTTCATTGGCTAAGGTTTCAAGTTGAGTATTATGCCAAGGCTCATCGTGAATTCGCTGTTTCACTAAGCTCACCTGCAACTTAGATAACCCCTGCGGTTGATTCGGTTTAGATAGGCAAGATGAAATACCGCTTGGGTAACGCTCCAGCAGCAGATGAATAAAATTCAGTAAGTGGGACTCACCCGCAAGCGCACTGCATTGGCCTTGAATTAATAGCTCGTGTAGTTGAATAAAATATTGATAAAGCGTCGGGTCATCCACCATAGGTGCGCTGAAAAAGTGCTCCTTCAAACCCAGTTCTTGGCTGACTTCATTCATATATTCCACGGGGATAGACATCACTTTCACCCGATAACCGTCGGCATCGCGGCTCTGACCATCGTGAGTTTCGTCGGGATTTAAGGTCGATAAACTATGCTGACCAAGCTGATAACTGCTGCCCTTATTCACAAACTGCTGCGCACCTTGAGTGACTACGCCTAAGTGGTAATCCAGATGCACATGTTTATCAAAACTGAAATGCGTAAATTCCGCCTGACTCAGTTCTATGTCTGATAAGCTAGGATGACGCCAATAATTAATGTTTTCAATGGGGGTTGCAGTACTCATAACTCGCGGCGATTACCTATAGCATCAGCTGTAAAACAGGGGGAAACTCAGATCGACTCGCCCTCATTCTAGCCTCCATTGTCAGCGCGGGAATAGTAAATTATTGCAGCCACATAGTTTGAAGCGATTTGGGCTTAGATTAGTGCTTAAATTAGCGCTTAAATGAGTGCCGTAGAAAAACAAAAGCGCCCAACTATCTGGACGCTTAATTGAGATACATTTTTGCTCGGCGACATACGTAATAACCTTCGATATCGCCTTAACCGATCAATATCACTAAAAATGATAACTCACGCTGACTCTCACCATTCGTGGCTCAACAGGATGATAATGCTGATCTTCAACCCCTTCGGCAGCTTCGCCGGGCAAACGAGAAGCATAAAAATAATCTATGTCGTGATCTTTACTATCAAACACATTGAGCAGCTCAAGCTTAGTATCGAAGCGGCGGAACTCGTATCCTAATGCGAGGTTAACTAATGTGGTCGCATCAGCCTTGTGATCATTAAAGCTGTCGAGCACCCGCTCGCCAAGGTGCCGCACACGTACACTCGAATACAGGCCATCGCCGTCGGGTCGATAGGTGATGCCCGCACTGGCAACAAAGGGAACCGCGCCATCGATATACTTGCCCTCTTCAAATTCATTTTCAGTAAATCTAGCGTTAGTCCACGCTAATTCCATATCGATACTGATTGCCTCATTCAGCCAGTAATAAGCCGTTAATTCAGCACCATAACGTTCAGATGCACGACTCGGCTCAGTGTTACCCGCATCGCCCACAAATACTAATTCTGAATCTAGTTGCAGATACCAGATCGCAGCAGAGAAATTAATAAAGTCCCTGTCATAGTATTTCACCCCAAATTCGCCGCCATTTGAGCGCACGAGCAGATCGACTTTTTCGACCTCATAGCCACTCACGGGGTCAACCTTAATCGTCGCACCGCGGGCATCGTTCGAATGTAGCCCCTGGCCTGCATTAACATATAACTCAAGATTATCGCTCCACAAATAAGAAACACCGGCTTTGAGGCTGAACATACCATCGGACGCATCGCCACTGTTAAGCGGATTATCACTGTCGACCTGCACATCAAAATAATCGTAACGCAGCCCAAGATTAAAACGCCATTGATCAGCTGGCAGCCACTCAACTTTGCCAAAGATGCCACTCGACAGCTCTTGCACTTCATCAAGCCTTACCGTATTCAGCCGTTGTCGCGCCTGAGTGTTATACAAACCCACTGCGCCAATATCGTCATAACGTACATCGCCGCCCACACTGTAATTCAGTTGAGTGCCACCGAGGTAAGTTTGCCAGTCGCGTTTCAGATCGCCGCCCCAAAGCGTACGCTCATCGACTTGCTCAAACTCATCGCCATTAACGGGGTCGTTTAAGAAGTAAGTAAAATTAGAGAATAAATTCATGGTCGAGCGAATGGCATACACATTTCCCTGCCAATCGCCCGCATCGTAATTGGCTGACACGCTATAGCGGCTTGAATCACCGCCGACGTCTTTATCTAACGATCCGTAAAAATCGATTAATCCAGAATCTACCGCACGGGCGGGGATCTGATCCGCCGAATTCCAGCTGTTGTCATAGGCCATCATAGTCACGCTCAAGTCACCCTCACCGAGCCGAGTTAAATAACGCCCCACCAAACTGACTTTACTCACATCCTCATCAATATCCGTCCACGGGCCATCATAGGCTTGTACTTCACCGCCAAGAATAAACCGCCCTATATCCGTGTTTAACTCCTGCGTCGCCACCAGCCGCTGGTAACCATATTCCCCCAAAGTCACACCTACTTGGTTATGGGGGAGTTGATCAGCCAGCAGCAATTGGGCGGCACCTGCGCCAGAAAAATCGGCCACCTCAGGATAATAAGCGCCTTTGGCATAACGGATCTCGCCTATAAGTTCAGGGATCAAAAAGTTAAGATCCGTATAACCCTGACCATGCCCATGGGTTCGCATATTCACAGGCATACCATCGACTCGAGTATTAAAGTCTGTGCCATGATCTAAATTAAAGCCGCGTAAGAAATACTGATTCGCCTTACCCGAACCACTGTGCTGAGTGACTATCATCCCAGGAACAAATTCGAGGATTTCGCCGGTTCGTAATAGGGGGCGACTCTCGATTTCTGCCGCGCCGACTATTCCCTCAGATGCCGAGGTGCTATGGCCTAAGGTGTTAATTTGCCTGCCGCGCACCTCAAGGCGTTCGATATTGTCCGTTGCCGCCTCTGCCACTACGGCACTCGATAAACAACAAAGAGGTAATAACCACGTCATTGATAACCAAAGCTTTGATAACCGCATTCCTGATAATCCCAGTCCCGATTTCATCCTTTCTTTCCTACTACAGGTGATAGACGGCAGGGATTTAACGCCTTATTTACAAGCAAAAAACCGATCAAGCTCAAACTCTGATGAATAAAAAACCACAAAATACAGGCAAATATCATTTCTATGTGCCGTATCGCACATTTTTAAACCCAAAAGGACAAAATGTCCGCCAGCAGATCACATTTCAACCGTGTGTTAGTGCGAAATCATGGAAATAAAATAATCTTGCTTGAATAAAAATGAACCCATTTATCAGGCTAGCTATACTCTAAATAACTCAACACTTTTAGAGACACGCTATGCAACGATGGAGCAATATGCACATTTGGAGTGTGTGGGTAGGCCTTTTCTTTTGTGTCTCGGTTCATGCAACCAGCAAATCAACAGCAGAAACCACAGCGATGATTGCTGATAAACCTATCATTACGATGGCGTTTTATGAGGACCCCAAACATAACTTCTACTTTAAATGGGCTGAACTGATTTACGCCCAAGCCTTTGAACGCTTAGGATATGACTTCTCGTATCAAGTGGTTCCCGCAGCCCGCGCCAGTATGATGGCGGACTCAGGTAAAGTGGATGGCGAGCCGGGGCGTGTATCTCATTATGGCGAAAAGTTTACCAACCTCATTCGAATTGAAGAACCGGTTATCGATACCCATTTAATTGCCTTCGCGCACAATCCCGAAATCAAAATACCTGACTGGCAAGCGCTGCAAAAGAGTCGATACAAGATCGAATACTATCGAGGCGTGTTCCTCGCAGAACAAAAGCTAAAGGGACTCATTCCTAAGGAGCGTCTGACTGAATCTTCGTCCCCCGCGAGCTCCTTTCGTAAAATGCTCCGCGACCGAATCGATATCTATATTGATACGGAGGCAAGCTCATTGGATCTATTACAAACGCCAGAGTTTCAAGGCAGCCAGATAATCGCGATTGCCACCCTAGAAGAACTCACCAGCTATGGTTACTTAAATAAACGTCACGCGGCACTCGCCGTTAATCTTGCTCGGGAGCTAAAACAGATGAAGCAAGAAGGTATATTTGACACCTACAAACAACAGGCCCAAAAATCGCTTAATAATGAAATGAATCATGGCGATACCCCAGAATAAATCAGCATCGACGGTAAAAGTCGTGGCTTACTTTCTCCACAGAAGATGGCACTAATGTAAAAAGCCTGTTCAATCATACTGAACAGGCCATGTATTCGATGAAAAAGTGAATAAAACTCACCTACAAAACCTAGGTTAAACCTTACTTATTTGCTTGCGAGTTTACGCCAACGCAACCCATCGCGAATCACCTCATAGCCAGGGAACATAGCGGCAATCACTAGAGTGTAACTTAGCCAATGTTCTAACTGTAATAACGTAAATTCCCCATTTAATTCAGCGTCTTGATTTTGTACTTGGTTTTGTAATAGTGGCGAACTAAAGGCCAGAAAGACTAAGAACAAGGCATAAGCAAGATTGATCCCCATATTCGCCAGTAACAATTCAGTAGTCCACACTCGGCGGCGTAGTTGCCAGAGACTATTCCCCATAGATAGCAAAATAATAGGGCTAAACCATTGCAGTAATTGCTGGGCATTGACGCTGAAAATCACAGTCCGCGCGGCTAATTGCTCGCTACTCATCCACACAGAACACCAGACCACAAGCAAGAGAAAAAGATATGTCGCCAGATCGGTAAACACATCGCTTAAACTAATATGCTGCCAATCAGGTCCAACCTTGGGCAAATTCTGCGGCTGCCATTTTTGACAATTGCTGCCGGACATAGATTTCCCCTGAGCCGAGAAACTCCAAAAGGCCAACAGGATAGCGGTAAAGGCAAGACAGGCATCGCCGATAAAACCTTTGGCAATATGGTGGATAAATCCTAATAGATCCCCCTCTGCAGAGCCCAACCATTGAGTCGTGCCGCCCACAACCTGCAGCACAAACAAGACCCCAAGCACAGTGAAAAGTGTATGTTTAAAAAGCGGAATGTCCTCAGAGGCAATAATAGGCACTGCCGGAACAAATTGCTGCGCGACCTTACAGGGATGACCCATTTGCTTTAATACCGCGACAATTTGCGCTTCAGTCAATTCACCTTGTTCAGATAGGGCATCCAATTGGTCGCAGATATTGGCTTTTAATTCACGGCCAATTTCCTGACGTTTGTTCTCGGGCAATTCTCGCTGCACCGCGGCGATATAGCGATCGACTAATTCCATATCAAATCTCCTCTGCACTCTCGTCTGAGCTTTTCATATCAGAGCCATTAGTGTCAGCGCTTTGCTCCAGTAAAAAAGCCAAGGCGCCATTAAGTTGCTGCCATTCATCGGTCAGTTGACTGAGCAACTCAGCCCCCAATGATGACAATTGGTAATAACGACGCTCACGCCCTTCGGCCTGTCGCCACTCACTATCCAACAATCCTTGATCGGCTAGGCGGCGCACTAAGGGATACAAAGTCCCTTCGTCAATATCGATACCGCCTTCCTGCAACTGTTTGCGGAGCGAATAACCGTAGTGGGCTTGTTTTAATAATCCCAGTACCGCCAACACTAATACCCCACGGCGCAACTCGAGTCGCATTTTGACTAGCTGTGAACTTGTCATTGTCGAATTCCTGTCCTTAACACTGTGTCACACACACTGTGTGCCACACAGCAAATACTATGTAGCACACAGTAATATTGCAAGTTTTTACGCACGTTTTTTGATCGATTTGTTTATTATTAATGCAATCTATTGTTTGTATTGAATTTACAAAAATGCCAACCGTTTCTGCTAAGTGCTCACATTTCCCCACCGCCATACACTCAAAGCGAATGAGTCACACATAAGCAAATTCAAGATAAAAAATTGCAAAACTTCCTATGCTTGAGTAACTTAGCTGCCAACATTGAATCGCTGACTCGTCAACCTAAGTACGGTTTGCTCCTTAAAAGAGATAAATAGGCACGACTCAAGTAAGTATTGATATTCAATAACTAAAAATATTAAGCCGTTAAATTAAGGACATAGAAAATGCTCATGGATAGAGGCGTACTGGTACGCTGGAACGATGAAAAGGGATTTGGCTTTATTCAGCCTGAAAAAAACGCAGCCCAAGATGTGTTTATTCACATTTCAGTGCTGAAAAAGATGGCGAGAAAACCCATAGTGGGCGACAGCATTCTGTTTCAAACGGAAGTGCAAAATGACGGCAAAAGAAAAGCGGTTATCGCCTCAATTGAAGGCGTCGCTGTCGTTGCAGCGAGTGCAACACCGCGCTCCCACTCTCATGTCCAATCACGCAATGAAAACTTCAACTTCAATAACAAAGATAAAGCGCATCACCATAACTCACGAAAATCGTCCTTTAATACGATAATCCCGCTGCTAATAATCGTGGCCATAGTTATCTTTGGCTTTAAACAATACCAAGAATTCAATGAAGCTCCTGCAATCGATGAAGTACCTGTCCTCACGAATGAAGACACTCAGCCAATGCCCATGTATGAAACTAAAGCGCGAACACAAGCAACGGCAACACCAAGTTTCCAATGTGAAGCGGGTAAAACCCATTGCAGCCACATGAGTTCCTGTGCTGAGGCGACTTTCTACATCCAAAATTGCCCCAATACTCAAATGGATGGTAACGGTGATGGCATTCCCTGCGAGCGTCAGTGGTGCAGTTAGCGATGCGACATATGTAAAGTCACGCGGGTAACCTTAAGCCTGAGCAGGTAGTAAAATGATAAATAATCTAAAACAATGGCGAGATAGCCTGACAGACATACAGCAAATCGGAGTGATTGCTGCCTGTATCGGGCTTCTCATGCTTGGCTTATTCTACCTTGGTCAATTTATCGGTAGTAGCGTGGTAAAAATGGGCTGGCTTTAACCCTAGAAATACGCAAACTAGCCCATGAATTCATACCCATAGCAACTTCAAAATGGTAACGCATGCACACCGATATCATCACGCACATTGATTCACCTGAGATGCTTGAGTCCATGTTAACCGAGCATGCGGCGGTGCTGTTGTTATTTGGCGCGCCAAACTGCGGTGTGTGCCAAACGCTCAAACCAAGAATTGCAGAGATGTTGGCGCAAGAGTTCCCGCTGATGCGGATGGCCTATATTGATTGCCAAGCCCAAGGTGAGATAGCGGTGAGCCGCAATGTATTTGCCTTGCCGGTGGTGGAATGTGTGTTTTATGGCAAAACCTTTGGACGGTTTTCCAAGGTGTTTTCGTTAGCGGATATTCGAGGGGCGCTTGCCCGCCCCTACGCTTTAACTGTGGCGGAATAATCCAAATTAGACAGTGAGATTATTTGTTTACCAGCGGTCTAAACCCAGCGTAATGCACTGACTTATCGAGCTTAACCTGTACTGCTGGCGTGCTTATAAGACGTGTTGAACCAGGTGCTGCTTTAGCTTTACCACTGCAACCGCAGCCGTCACCTGTAGAATGACAACATCCACCCTTGGCTGCATATTTGAGTGAAGCGCGGCCTTGGGATGCATCCGTCAATCTAAGATTAAGATCCGCCGTTTGTGCAAGTAAAGTCGCCACTGTTTGACTCGCACTACCTTTGCTCACACTAATCCCCGCATCGAGCAACTTTCCTAACATGCGCTCACCGATATTCTGCACAAGTACAATGTCGGTGCCTTGTTGAATAATCAGCTCTAATAAGGCTTTTTTAGCACTACAGTCACCCTCAATTGCCGGGTTATCGACCAGCTTAATCAGCTGAAACTGTTCATTATAAAAGCCAATTTGTAGGGCTTTAGTAAAGTGACTGGCGAGGCGTTCGCGGCTCATCGGCATGGCAATAATCATGATAAATCCTTGTCTGTTTGGGTTGGCAGCCTCAAGGCTTGACCTTGAGTGATAGCCGTCGCCACCTTTCTACGGGCATTGGCGAGAAGGTATCCAAAGGTTTGCCGAGAGATCCCCATCAAGGCCGCGGCTTCGATCTGGCTTAATCTTTTGACGTCACCCAGTTTGAGGGCCTCAAACTCATCGGCCTCTAATTGAATATGAGTTAATTTAACCGCAGGGATCCCATTAGGCTTAAATAGGCTACAGGGCACACAGCTCGATAATTGACGGCATTTTTTGGGTCTTGTCATATATGTGTTTATCTTTAAGTCGTCTTATATGTCTTGAAATCGTGTTTTAGGTCTTAGTGCACATCTTCGGTACTACGAGTGACACTCGGGCTCATCTCGCTAAGGGAGTCCATAGTTCTGGATTCTCAAGCGTGATAACTGACTTGATGAATAAGTTCAGTGGATGAACCATAAAACTGTCACGAGTTTCTGGCCTAGGCCAGAAACTATTATTCGCGCCAACGACATTCAAAACTGTAAGACGGCTCACAGTTACCTATATCAAGCATGACTAATTAACAGAACTGCTGTCTGGCGAATGGGGGATTAAACACTAGGGCGATGCCATCATTATCGATATGTGGTACATCTCAGTTTTCACTGGAATACGAAAATCTTTCGCGCCACAGGTATATTGCCATTAAGCGTGACTAACACACTCAATGGCTAGCGCCCAGTAAGGTCAATCTTAACCTGCATTAGGGTGCCGAGAGATAATGACAAACTCTGCAAACAAATAAGCAGCCGTTAAGCTGTTGCGATAGGTGGCATTTACTGATTTAAACGGGTTAAATCCTCAGACTCACAGTAGTTCACCTGTACCGAATAGCCGTCATCTTGCTTGATAAAATCGACAAAGTTTTTAATCGCAGGTAAGGCATCTTCCCTATGGTGCGACACGTACAGCAATTGGCTCAGATGATGCTCGGCTATCATCTCCAGCGCCCGCATCACTAAGGTGCGATTGATAAAATCTAAGCCCTGATACGACTCATCTAAAATCAGCAACAGTGGCTGTTTAATCAAGGCGCGACCTATCAGCAGTAACCGCTGCTGACCATAATCGAGCTTCTTAAAGCTGGTGCTCGCCAGCCCTGTCATGTGCAAAATCGCCAACCATTCCTTCGCCAAATCTAGCTGAGGCTTAGTGGGTTTATGGTACAGGCCAATAGAGTCAAAAAAGCCCGAAAGCAGCACATCTAATGCCGAGCAACTGACGCGATATTGCAAGTGCAGCGCCGACGATACTATGCCAATCCGTTGTTTAATCTGCCAAATACTCTCGCCGCTTCCGCGAGGTCGGCCAAAGAGCGTGATGTCATTGCTATAACATTGGGGATGGTCGCCTAAAATCAGCCCCAGCAAAGTGCTTTTACCGCAGCCATTTGGGCCACGAACTTGCCAATGTTGCCCTGCTTCGATGCGCCAATTCACGCCGCTGAAAATCAGCCCACTGACATATTCCACTTTGCCATTTTTAATCTCGACCAGAGGATCAAACGCCTCGGCGTTGTGCCTTTGCCGCTCCATCAAGGCCAAGAGTTCATCGCTACGCTGCGCCGATAACGCATTCAACTGTGCCATCACAGGATGATTGTGCCATTGCTCAATCGACATCGACGGGCTGAGTTTGTGCACACTCTGCCCCGATTTGAGCATCTCACCATTAAACAGCGCTACATGACTGATGCACCGCGGCAATTCTTCTTGGCGAGAGGTAATGATCAGCAACTGGCTATGCTCGGCCACTTCACTCAGCAGCTCAGATAAACTCGCCTGATGTTCAGCATCGAGCCCAGCATAAGGGTCATCTAAAATCAGCAATTGCGGTAACATTGCCAGTGCACGTGCCAGCATGACTCTGCGCGTTTCGCCCGTGGATAATTGCCGAAAACCGCGCCGACGCAGCGGCTCAAGCCCAACCTTTTGTAATAGTGGCGCGAGTTGTGCTGCATCTTGGCAGCATTCCAACACTAAGGATTCGACACTCGAACCGTAATCCAGCTCGTCTTTTTCTAATTCGCGCTCCAGCAACGCTTGCTGCAACCCAAGTGACACCCAGCCGATACGTTGCGGCAGGCCAGCAATCGTCCCTTCATCGGGCAGAATATCACCCGTTAATATTCGCCCGAGCAAGGAACCACAATAGCTGTCGGTCGCGAAAATCGCCCAATGTTCAGCAGGGTTCAGTTGCCACTCATCGACGACTAACACCTCATTATCACGCCCGTATCGCAACTGTTTAACCACAATACTTTTGTCTTGGTTCGCGACAACATCAAGCATAACCACAGTTCCTTTCTATTTTTAAGGGATGATAAAAGCCAGCGATTACCCAATCGCATTGCGCCATGATATCTAAGGCAATCATATCTAGAGCCGCAAAATCTTAGAGTCATGATATCTAGAGCCATAATATTCAATGCAACGGCTCACGATGCACGACAGTCGCTCAGGTTTTATCGGCAGATTTTGGGGAATACGTCACCAGAGTAAAGCTTATTGGGAATAAAATCTAATGCGCTTAATGGCATAGGTAAAGCGTGGCAACATCCAACGGGTACACATGTGTGAGGCAACCACTCTGGCAGAACTGTGATAAAATCGGCACCTGTTTAACTTTCATATCAACAAGGTAATGCAATGAATCCCATTATTGCCATCTTAAAAGAACACAACGTCAGTGACGCTAAAATCCAAGAACTGTTTCAAACATTAACCGAAAATCCATTAATGGCGATGGGTACGCTCGGTCAATTAGGTATCCCAGCCGAAAAATTACAACAACTGCTGGGACTAGTGATGCAGAAACCAGCCTTGATCAAAGAAGCCGTGCTTGAACTCGGTTTGGATTTCTCAAAAGTAGAAGCCGCAAAAGCCCAACTGCAAAAATAAGCGCAGACTGTTCAAGTTTGTAGCCATCATGCGCTAGGGGAACCCGCGAAAATCAGCTCCCCTAGCGAATGTTAAAACCACTAAACAGCAAAGTAACTAAATCTCACAGCAACTAAACCTCACAGCCATTGACGCTCAAAATGATCAGTACCAAGTGAGCTAACTGTTTTGCGCCTGCCACTCCTCAATCGCCTCTTTCGCCGCTCGAAAAGCCTCAATCCCTGCAGGCATACCGCAGTAAACGGTGCAATGCAGTAAGACTTCTTGGATCTCTTCAACCGAGCAGCCATTGTTTAGCGCGCCCCGCACATGGCCCTTTAACTCAGTCGGCGCCTTTAATGCCGCCAGCGTCGCTATGGTAATCAAACTGCGCGTTTGCCTTGAGATAGCATCACGCACCCAAACCTCACCCCAGCAATTGGCCGTAACTAAATCTTGCAGCGGCTGCGTAAAATCCGTCGCACTATTGAGCGCCTTATCCACATAGCTATCGCCCATTACAGCACGACGCACCTCAAGACCCTTCTCGTATTGCTCTTCGTTCATCGATGCATCCTTTTTGTTATGTAATTAAGCTATGTGATTAAACTCTGTGATTAGACTTATTGAAACCGCCAACCAATCAGCCCTATATCCTTACCACCTATAACTGATAACTAATGTTAGATTGAGCGCACCCAAGAAACGAACTCTTCGGCGAGTCTGGGAGGGTTACAGGCCTCTGTCTGATCTGCGATCTCGTTATAGTACTCGAGCTCGTGAACTATGATGGGTACAGAACGACCGAAAACGCGACTAACGGTTAAGTTGGAATGGAGTGTAGAAGCGACAACGCATACTGCGGCAACAAATTGCTCGGTTATCTCCTGACCAAGCTCAAGGCAGCGCTCAAAATCGACATCTTCCTCCGCATCACTGTACCCGAGACCGAGATCGGCCACCCAGCGAGCTAAGATATCCGCAGTCTGAGAGTCAGAATCCCCAAAGACGAGGAGTTCGTTTTGAAGCCAGAAGGCATAGTTCCATTTTGCTTCGTCAGAGCTAGAAGCCTTTGGAATCGAAGCATGCCACTCGTCGACTGTGTTATAGCCGACTGTCAGCGTAGGTAGACGGGGATCGTCATATTCGTTGTTGATATAGAAAGACAATGCATAGATCTGCTCCGCCTCAGAGCTTGGTATACTCGCGAGCGCTTCGGTAATCGCACTCTGAAGCGCGGTAATCATTGGGATATTCATACTGGGTTTCCTGCTCGTTTAATGCCGCATTTAGCGAATGAAAATAGTGCATTGTAATTGAGAATAAGAGCTTAACCCACTATTTTTGTTCAGCTTAAATGTCTGCCAATATATTAGAATTCAACCAATTTACCATTAGGATAGTCTCCAATCTATCACACGTAAGACTGCCATTTTTATATAACCCTATGGCCAAGTGATAGAAGCTTGGAATACTCAAAGACACCTATATTTTTATTGTAAATAACTCAGAAAGAAATATGTCTGTCCTCGCTTTCGATCTTATCAAAGGTCGGCAAACTCTTTTGCTGCTCATTTGCGGCTTAACAGCCAAAGTAAATCAAGCTGATGATTAAAAGCACTGTCATTCCAGTGACACGCCATAAACTCATCCATGAGGGCTCGACGACGGCATCTATGCCGTCAACGGTCACTTACATGCCAGTGCTTAATCCAACCAACTATCCAGTTATCTGTATGCCTTTTTACAAGCACACACTCTGCAAATTTAACAATGGATGGCTCGTTAAATTAACGTCTATCGCTTTGGTGTTGCGTGCTATTTGATAAAAAGATGCATATTCCGTCTTTGGTTTACTGGGCAACAACTCACTATTGTCGCTATTCACCATATGCTGTACGCTAGTTTAAATTTTTGATTGATAAACAACACTTAAGCAATTACTTAATCAATCATCGCTAGTTTGGTGTTAGCGAAAATCTCGCTAATAAAATATGGCGATATACAAATGAGTCAGGGAAGATCCGCTCTAGAAAAGCGAACAAGGCAAGGAAAAGCTTTCTATACCTCTCCTTAAAGATGCTCCCCCTCTGAACTAATTGTGATTCAGTTTAAGGTTTTACAAACCACAGACTGATAGCTTTATTATTGTTTTTATTAAAATTTATTGTCTGTATTTGCGGTCTGGTAGCAAGAGCCATGGGCGGTAGCGTGCTTCAATCCTAAGATAAAGCCACCATCACAGACCTGTCCCTAATATCCCCAAATTTATGAAGGAACATAAATGCAAGATGTCATGGTCAATCTTTATGATTGTAAACATTGTTCAGGAACAGGAACTTGTTCCAATGGAATTAATAACAGTTCATGTGAACGCTGCGCAAAACTAAACGAATTACCTATTTGGCGAAGAAGAAATCAATTTGGACTAATATGTGGTTCTTGCGGTGGAATTGGAAAAGCCGAACCTCTAACTGAACGAATTAATAAGAGGACTGCGCCCATCTTAGCAATCATGCTAGTAATGGTCTTACTCACAATCATCAGCCTAGCCGCCTTTTTTGAAAACAAGTACTTCACCGAACTTCTTGCTTTTTCAAGTGCAATAATTGGCTCCATCTGCGGGTACTACTTCTCATCCTTAAAAACGGGTAAAGCATAACCACATTCGTTGGAGTTAAAATGCAGAATAAAGAAAAAATTGCGGTGTTCATTGATGCAGATAACGCGCCAGCCAAGAAGTTTGATGTTGTACTTGCTGAGCTTGCAAAACACGGTCTCATCAGTATTCGAAAAGCTTACGGTAACTGGAAAAGCCCGAACCTAAAGCCATGGGAAGATATCCTGCATGAATATGCCATTCAGCCCATCCAACAATTCGATCTTACCAAAGGTAAAAATGCCAGCGATATTGCTTTAGTTATTGATGCTATGGACATTCTTTACACTAAAGATATAGACATTATTTGTTTAATATCTTCGGATTGCGACTTTACTCCCTTAGTGACGAGAGCCTTAGCTGATGGCAAAACCGTTTTTGGTTTTGGAGAACGTAAAGCACCAGCCGCTTTTGTGAATAGTTGCTCTCGCTTCCTCTACCTCGACGCAGAACCTGTTGTTGTCGCAGAAGAAATAGAGGTGATATCAGAATTAACCCAGCTTCCACCAACGACACCTGACTCAATTAGTAAAACCAAGCAAGTTCAGCCTAAAACCGCCACACCGCAGAAATGTAATTTAAAAAGTGACTCCAAACTGCTCAATATGTTGCGCCAAGCCATAGAAGCAACCGAAGAGGAAGATGGCTGGGCTCAACTTGGCCCAATAGGATCACATATCTCAAATCACAGCTCTTTCGATCAGCGAAACTACGGATTTAAAAAACTCAGCGACCTATTTGCCGCAATAGATCTCTTCGAAATGCGTAAAACCCATGGTTCAGTGCTATGGGTAAGAGACATCAAACGCTCTAAAAAAATAGTAAATAATTAGAAAATTACCATACATAACTTCTAAACTCACCCTTTACAAGAGTAAGTAAAAATAAAATGACAAATATAAACTACTACAACATTCAAGCATTACCTACAGAAAGTGACGATAATGAAATTGGAGTAGACGGATATAGAGAAATTTTTATCACTTTAAAGGAATTATCAAAAAAAGCCATTAGTGAAAAAAACATCGTAGATTTCGCACATAAAATTTGGGGCGACAATTACATTTCTTTTTTTGACGTACGCGCAAACACAAAGTTTGCAAAGGGAATAATAAAAAAATTTAAACATGTAGAAAAAGTACTCGACGTACGCAACAGTAAACAACGCCACAACTCTCAAGGTCTTGGTGCTGTTGAATTATATGAATACATTTTCGTATTTGATTATGAACGACATATTCTTGCTATAGAAAGCGCAAACGCACCTGACACTAAAGTTGTGATTGAGTTTTTAACAAAGCAATTTTCATCAGCAATTGAAATTAATAACCCCAAACATCATCTTACAGTAGATATATTATCTGACCCCCAAAAAATAGGTGAAGTGTTAAAAAATATCCATAGAATAAAAAAAGCAGAAATGCGTGTAACATTCTCAAACTCTCAGGATTGGGCTGATTTTGTCGCAAAAGATTGTCAAGAGGAAATAGAAAATGAGCTAAAGGAGAATAAAATCGTATCCTGTGAGCATACTGAAAAGTCAGCAAAAAATTCCACAATGACATTAAGCAAATATGGTAAGGCATTGGTTGGCCTATCAAAAAAATTTGGTTCAACAAAAATTAAATATTTAGATGAGAATAACAAAGTCGTAACATTCGACTCGGACAACACTGAAAATGCCATATCATTACCAATAAGCTCTTTAGGTGGCAGAAGTCTAAAAAACACATCATACATTACAAACATATTCGAATCGATTAAAGTCGCATGCAAAAGAATATATCAAGAGAATTGAAATGAAAATATACAAAATCCCTATATTAGGGCCAATTATTGACATAGTAAATTCTTATGCTTATAGAGGAAACCCTCAAAGCTTAAAGCATTTTGCGCCTTTTTCTTTATGGATAAAAAGATTATTAATAAATATTTTAATCGCAACTTTTATCGCAATAATTTCAGTAGAAACATCATATTATTATGCAATGGATTTTAAGCCTCAAGACATCAGCCTATCTATTTTCCCATCAATATTAGGATTCGGCATTGGTGTTTTCGCCCTCCTATTTTCAATACCGGAATCTATAATTGATCTTATTGAAGATAAGAAGGAAAATGGCAGCATTGACTTTGATGCCAGAATACTTATTTCCGACATGGCTTATCCCTTAGCTATATACTCAATAATAATCCTAATATCCTCTATTTTAAAACCATTTGGAAGTCAAATATTTTACCTTGATTACATCGGTTCATTTTTATTATTTTATGGTCTATTAATAACTTTAGAGTTGATATATTCAATCTTTAACACTAGCAAACTGATAATGAATAAAAAAATATCCAGTTCGAAAGAAAGGAGAACCCCTCCCAAAAAGAAATGGTTTCAAAGTTAAGTAAAGAATCCGCCGCCTTTGATAACAGTTTTATTTTTCCTCATTAAGACAGAAAGATAGGATAGACATAACCCTTTTTAGATTAACAACCAACACCTAGACAACAGAAGTCCACCTTCACCAAAATTTAACGAGCCATCCATAGTTAAATTCTCTAAAAGGTGTTGCAGTCAAAGATGAGATACAGACAAAGATTGGGCAGGCATAACTCTTTCAGGATTCACGGCCAACACAAATATGCCAGAAATTCACCCTCCCCTGCGAAGTTGCTGAAGGGTGTTGAAGAAAAGCGCGTGAGCGAGGCATGGATGCCTCGCTAGCTTTCGGGGTACAGGATGTACCATCGAAAGCGTTAGCGATTTTCGAATAAGTACGAAGCCACTAACCAATGCATGTAACTTCGCTAGGGGCGTCTTGGAGAATCCAAGGAGGATAGGACGAGCAGTCCTCCTTGGTCGGGTGTGGGGTGAAGCCCCACGACTTTGATTCTGCTTTTAAAAAAAATCAAGAATGATGGAACTGCCTAACCACCAGCAAAAGTATACGATGTTACACTTTTAGTAACTATTTCAGTGCTTAAATCTCAAAAAGTGTAGCTAAGTACACCCAATACTTCCCCAAGTTGCCAGACCAAAAACAAAACCCCGAAACTGTTACCAGCATCGGGGTTTTCTTTTACAAGAACTTTGGTTTGAGGCTTTTAGGCTCCAGACCAGCAAAGTATCTTACGTTGGATAAATCGAGTTAGAACAAGGCGCTTTACCACGACGTTTAGCTTTCTTAAACGAGTGATGAAGCAACGCAGTTATCACCGATTTAGACAAGTAAGATTACATCATGCCGCCCATTCCGCCCATCCCACCCATACCGCCCATATCTTGGCTAGCATTTTGTGGGATCTCAGCAACCATAGCTTCTGTAGTGATCATCAGACCTGCGATTGACGCAGCGAACTGCAATGCACAACGGGTCACTTTAGTTGGGTCAAGGATACCCATTTCTAACATGTCACCGTAAGTGTCATTACCGGCGTTGTAACCGAAGTTACCGCTGCCGTTCTTCACTGTGTTAGCAACAACTGACGCTTCTTCACCCGCGTTAGTGGCGATTTGACGCAGTGGTGCTTCCATTGCACGCAGTGCGATAACCACACCGTGTTTTTGGTCTTCGTTTAATACTTCAACTTCAGCGATCTTAGAAGCTACGCGAACCAGAGCAACACCGCCGCCAGGAACCACGCCTTCTTCTACCGCAGCGCGAGTTGCATGCAGAGCATCTTCAACGCGGGCTTTTTTCTCTTTCATTTCAACTTCAGTCGCTGCGCCAACTTTGATTACTGCTACGCCGCCAGCTAGTTTAGCCATACGCTCTTGCAGTTTTTCTTTGTCGTAGTCAGAAGTTGACTCTTCAACTTGTTGTTTGATTTGGCTTACACGAGCAGCAATTTGTGTTTGCTCGCCGTTACCATCGATGATGGTGGTGTTGTCTTTAGTGATCACAACACGCTTAGCTGTACCTAAATCTTCCAACGTTGCTTTTTCAAGCTCTAGGCCGATTTCTTCAGCAATAACAGTACCGCCAGTCAGGATTGCTACGTCTTGCAGCATTGCCTTACGACGATCACCAAAGCCAGGTGCTTTAACCGCAGCCACTTTCACGATACCGCGCATGTTGTTCACAACTAAAGTTGCTAATGCTTCGCCTTCAACGTCTTCAGCAACGATAAGCAATGGCTTACCGGTTTTTGCCAGACCTTCAAGGATAGGTAACAGTTCGCGAATGTTAGAGATTTTCTTGTCTACTAACAGTACGAATGGGTGATCTAATTCAACGCTGCCCGTTTCTGGCTTGTTGATGAAGTATGGAGATAGGTAGCCACGGTCAAACTGCATACCTTCTACTACGTCCAATTCGTTTTCTAACGCTTGGCCTTCTTCAACTGTGATCACGCCTTCTTTACCGACTTTTTCCATCGCAGTTGCGATGATTTCGCCGATAGATTCGTCAGAGTTTGCAGAGATAGTCGCAACTTGTGCAATCGCTTTTGAATCTGCACAAGGTTGTGATAAGGCTTTTAATTCAGCAACTGCAGCGATAACGGCTTTGTCGATACCGCGCTTCAGATCCATTGGGTTCATACCGGCTGCAACGGCTTTTAAGCCTTCAACGACAATGGCTTGAGCCAGTACAGTTGCAGTAGTAGTACCATCACCGGCGGCGTCGTTGGCTTTAGAAGCAACTTCTTTCACCATTTGCGCGCCCATGTTTTCGAATTTGTCTTCTAACTCGATTTCTTTGGCAACAGAAACACCGTCTTTAGTGATCAGTGGTGAGCCGAAGCTCTTGTCTAATACCACGTTACGGCCTTTAGGGCCTAAGGTCACTTTTACTGCGTTTGCGAGAATGTTTACGCCAGCCAGCATTCTTACGCGAGCGTCATTACCAAATACAACTTCTTTAGCTGCCATCTTGATTATCCTTTAAATTTTTAATGATTAATTGGAATGTCGAATTGATGCTGAGGATTAACCCACTACTGCCATCAGGTCAGCTTCCGACAGGATCAAGACTTCTTGACCGTCGATTTTTTCTTTCTTAACGCCGTAACCTTCGTTGAAGATCACCACGTCACCCACTTTGACATCCAGTGGCTTAACTGTGCCATTTTCTAAAATACGGCCATTGCCCACAGCAAGGATTTCACCGCGAGTTGATTTTTCAGCGGCGCTACCGGTCAGTACTATGCCACCCGCTGATGTTGATTCAACTTCTAGACGCTTAACGATTACGCGGTCATGTAATGGACGAATATTCATCTATGAACTCTCCTAATGATTTGATGCCCTACAATCGAGCCTATTTGTGATTAAAAAAACAGACACCTTAGTCTGCTCTTTTGCTGTCTGTGATATGGGGCTGACAGTGTCGAGATCCAAGGGCATTTACAAAAAAAACTTCAATTTTTTGATGTCGGTTTTTTCAAGTCCGCACAATCCTGCTAGAATCTCGCCTCCGCTCGCTAACAAGGCACTATTTTTCCATGAAAGACAGACACGGGCTGCTCACCGCGCCAATTGGTCGTGTACTGCTCAACATGAGCCTCCCCAACTTAATTGGCATTATGACCATTCTAGGTTTCAGCCTCGCTGACACTTTTTTTATCAGCCAATTGGGCACTGAAGCCTTAGCCGCCATCAGTTTTACCTTTCCGGTAACCTTAGTGATCTCTAGCATCGCCATTGGTATTGGCGCTGGAGTCTCGACCAATTTAGGCCGACTGTTCGGTTCGGGTAATGCCCACAAGGCCAAAGTGTTCTTGCATGATGCCTTATTGCTCACCTTTGTCTTGATCGCCAGTTTAGCCGCACTGGGTAGCATTTTTATTACGCCATTGTTTCGCTTACTCGGGGCAAACGATGACAGCTTGCCGCTGATCCACGACTATATGATTTACTGGTATGTCAGCGCACCGCTGCTGGTATTGTTGATGGTAGGCAATCAAGGCTTACGTTCCACTGGCGACACCCGCTCGCCGGCGATGATCATGGCGCTGGCGGCACTCATCAATCTTATCCTCGATCCGTTACTGATTTTTGGTATTGGGCCATTTCCACGTTTAGAAATCCAAGGCGCCGCAATTGCAACCCTGTTCGCTTGGTTGATTGCCTTATCTTTGTCGGGATATTTGTTGATTGTCAGGCGCAAAATGCTCGAATGGACCGCCTTTGACATAGACAGAATGCGCGCGAACTGGAGTAAATTAGCCCATATCGCACAACCCGCCGCCTTGATGAATTTAATCAATCCACTAGCCAATGCCATTATTATGGCCATGTTGGCGCATATCGATCACAGCGCCGTGGCAGCCTTTGGTGCCGGTACTCGGTTAGAGTCAGTGCTATTAATCGTGGTGATGGCACTGTCGTCGAGTTTAATGCCCTTTATTGCGCAAAACTTAGGGGCAGGACAGCCACACAGAGCGAAAGAAGCCCTGCTGTTATCGATAAAATTTATCTTTATTTTCCAAACCTTACTCTATATCCCACTGATCTTTTTAGCCGAGCCTATCGCGCATTTATTCAGTACCGATCCGCAGGTTATCGAATGGCTGAGTTTTTATATCTTAGTGCTGCCCTGCGCCTACGGACCTTTGGGTATAGTGATTATTGTCGCGACCTCCCTCAATGCCTACCACAGGCCTATGAGTTCATTAGTCATCAATCTGTGCCGCTTAGTGCTGCTCATGCTGCCGCTAGCAGCCTTGGGATCGTATATAGGTGACGTTAAAGGCCTGCTGCTCGCGCTACCTGTGACCAATATTTTGATGGGAATTGCCTGTTACTGGCTGGCGCAGCGGATCTGTGAGCCCACAAAGATCACGACCGCAAACGCCATTAGCGAGGGGTAAACTAGCTTGATTTTTTAACGGGAAAGCGCAACACGTCGTCTGAAAACGCTCCCGTAGAGGCTTTGCAGGATCGACGTGGGCCTTGCTCACTCATGTTGATCGGCACGCCATTTGGCACTAACTCTTGCATGATATAGTCGATAAAGCGTCGACAGGCTAAACTCACGTAACGTCTTGATGGATAAGCTAAGAAACACTCGCCTTGGTGGGGCTGGATTTCAGGTAACAAAGTCACTAACTCACCGCTTTGTACATATTCATCCACGACTTCAGCAGGCGCATACACTATGCCGCGTCCTTGCAATCCAAACTCAACCGCCACTTCAATACTGTTGGAGCAGAAATTACCTCTGACTCTCACCTCTTGTTCTGAACCGATAAATAACTCATTAAAAATTTTGCCGTTGGATAAACGGAACATAGACACATTATGCGCTTCAATCTCTTTCGGTGTTTTAGGTGTACCGTGTGCCGCTAAATATTGCGGACTGGCGTAAAAACGTAAGTCAGTGGTAAAAATTGGCCGCACCACTAAATCTAAGGTATCCAACGCAGGCTCGACTACAAAGGCCACATCGAGATTATGTTTCACCATATCAACGGATTCTGAACTGCTGATGACTTCTAAGGTGAGTTTAGGGTGCATATCCATAAAGCGGAAAATGGCCTGCATCAAGATTTTCATGCTGTGGATAGGGAACATTTGAATGCGCAAATGCCCGCTGATCTCAGCATCGTCATTGGTCATTTCGAAGAGGGTTTCGTCGAGCTGAGCCAAAATATTCTGCGAACGCTGGTAAAAATGGCTGCCCGCAGAAGTGAGCGTCATAGAGCGGCTCTGACGGTGGAACAATTTAATGTTCAGCTCATCTTCCAAGGCTTGCAAACGTCGACTCACAGTCGATTTAGGTAAGTTAAGTAAATCCGCCGCTTCAATCAAACTACCGGTTTCAGCAATTCGGTGGAATAACGCTAAGTCCTCTGTCTTCATTTTGACCTTAAGTTCAATCTCATTATGTGGGACTGATAATCCCAAAGTATCCCGTTTATTGCAACTAATTTAGCTGGTATCTTCGCGCCCAGAAATGCTGACAATTTGTTAACTAGGAAATCTCCACCATGAAATCATATCGACTCTTGCCGCTGACAATGCTGCTTCCAGCCCTGATCAGTGGTTGTTCGCCTGCGGAAAGTTCAGTGCAAGTGGCAACAATTCGTCCGGTTAAACTGTTTGAAGTACTCAATGTAGAAGACGGAGATTTCAGAACATTTCCAGCCCGCGTTGCCGCCAATAGTCGCGCAGAATTGTCGTTCCGCATTTCAGGACAATTAACAGAATTAGCATTAGTTGAAGGGCAAAGAGTCACTCAAGGTAGCTTACTCGCAAAACTTGATGACAGGGACGCCCACAATAATTTAATGACCCGCGAGGCGGAGCATGAACTGTTAGCCGCTGACTTTAAACGTAAAGTCGAGCTACTCAATCGCAAGCTGATTTCACAATCTGAGTTTGATAGCACTCAAGCGCAACTCAAATCGGCCACCGCCGCCTTAGCCGCTGCACGCGATCAACTGAGTTACACCCGTTTAACGGCACCTTTTAGCGGTACAGTCGCCAAACGTTTAGTGGATAACCACCAAATAGTGCAAGCAAACCAAGGGGTATTAACATTACAAAACAATAATTTGCTCGATATTAGCATTCAAGTTCCCGAGTCGATGGCGGCGGGTTTGAAGCAATATACCGATCAAGCTCATTTTACAGCTAAGGTGCGTTTTAGTGCCTTCCCCGAGCAAAGTTTCGATGCCAAATTTAAAGAATACTCGACTCAAGTCACGCCGGGCACCCAAGCCTATGAAGTGGTGTTTTCGTTACCTCAACCTCAAGATATTCAGTTACTTCCAGGAATGAGTGCCGAGTTGACCTTAGCCTTAGTCAAAGATCCTAGTGCCCTCGCGTCAACGGTAGTGCCAGTGACCGCTATCGATAAGCGCGACCAAGATGGCCAAGTGCAAGTGTGGATTTATCAAGCGCAATCGGGAGAAGTAAAACCGACGATGGTGACGCTAGGACGCGTCAGTAATCAAGGTGTTGAGATTTTAACGGGCGTCAACAAGGGCGATCTCATCGTCAGCGCTGGAGTGTCTCAATTATCCGATGGCATGAAAGTCAAACCACTACGCTGGCAGCGTGGGGTGTAATTGATGAACATTGCAGAGTATTCGATACGCCACAAAGTCATCAGTTGGATGTTTGTGTTGCTGCTACTCGTGGGTGGTGGCGTCAGTTTTACCGGTTTGGGGCAACTAGAATTCCCCGAATTTACCATTAAAGAAGCTTTAGTGATCACGGCTTATCCCGGTGCCTCGCCTGAGCAAGTTGAAGAAGAAGTGACATTACCGCTCGAAGATGCCCTGCAGCAACTCGACGCCATTAAGCATGTGACTTCAATTAATAGTGCGGGTTTATCACAAATCCAAATCGAGATTAAAGAAAGTTACGATAAAACCAGCCTGCCGCAGGTGTGGGATGAAGTGCGTCGTAAAGTTAATGATGCTGCGGGAAACTTGCCGCCGGGCACAGCAACGCCAAAGGTGATGGACGACTTTGGCGATGTGTATGGCATTTTATTTAACCTTTCGGGACCTGATTACAGCAACCGCGAGTTGAGCAATTACGCCGACTATCTGCGCCGCGAGCTAGTGCTAGTACCTGGAGTAAAAAAGGTTTCTGTTGCTGGCAACGTCACTGAGCAAGTCGTAATTGAAATCTCCCAGCAAAAGCTGTCGGCACTGGGGTTAGATCAGAGCTATATCTATGGTTTAGTGAACAATCAAAACGTCGTCTCTAACGCGGGCAGCTTAGTGATTGGCGATAACCGTATCCGCATTCATCCCACGGGCGAATTTAGCAATGTGCAGGATCTCGCGCGTTTGATCGTCAGCCCTCCGGGTAGCTCTGAGCTGATTTACCTTGGCGACATTGCCAATATTGAAAGGGATTATGACGAAACCCCTAACGTGCTTTATCACAATAAAGGTGAAGCAGCATTATCGCTGGGGATTTCTTTCTCTAGCGGTGTGAATGTAGTCGAAATCGGGCAAAAGGTCAGTGACCGTTTAGCCGAGCTTGAATCACAACGCCCAATCGGCATGAATTTAGCGACGGTTTATAATCAGAGTCAGGCGGTAGATGAGACAGTTAACGGCTTCTTAATCAACCTAATGGAATCCATTGCCATAGTGATCGCCGTGCTTCTGCTGTTTATGGGATTGCGCTCAGGTCTATTGATGGGCCTGATCTTACTGCTGACGATTCTAGGCACTTTTATCGTGATGAAAGTGCTCGGGATTGAGCTACAACTCATCTCCCTCGGCGCACTCATTATTGCCCTCGGTATGTTGGTCGATAACGCCATTGTCGTTACTGAAGGCATTTTAATTGGTATCCGTCGCGGTAAGACCCGCTTAGAAGCGGCCAAACAGATAGTGTCCCAAACCCAGTGGCCGCTATTGGGTGCGACTGTGATTGCCATTATTGCCTTTGCCCCCATTGGCTTATCGCAAAATGCCGCCGGTGAGTTCTGCCGTTCTTTATTCCAAGTGTTGATGATTTCACTGTTTATCAGCTGGATCACCGCCATCACACTCACGCCGTTTTTCTGTCATCTGTTATTTAAAGATGCGCCGAGCGATGAAGAAGCCCAAGACCCCTACAAGGGCTGGTTCTTCAGCTTATATCGCACAAGCTTGATTGTAGCGCTGCGCTTTAGACTGGTGAGCATACTGCTGGTTGTGGCCATGCTGTTCAGCGCTGTGGTGGGCTTTGGTCATATCAAGAATGTGTTCTTTCCTGCTTCTAACACGCCGATTTTCTTTGTGGATATCTGGATGCCAGAGGGGACTGACATCAAGGCGACCGAGCATTTTACCGCTGATATCGAGAAGTTAATGCTTGCGCTGGACGAGCAAAAAGACGTTGGGCTAAAACACTTAACAACCGTTATTGGCCAAGGTTCGCAGCGCTTCGTACTGCCCTATCAGCCAGAAAAAGGCTATCCCGCCTTTGCCCAGTTGATTGTAGAAATGCAGGATTTAGACGCAGTTAAAGCCTATATGCCAGAATTAGAAACCTTGTTAAATCAACGTTTCCCACAGGCACAATATCGTTTAAAAAACATGGAAAACGGCCCTTCGCCCGCCGCCAAAATTGAGGCACGCTTTTACGGTGATAACCCAGAAGTGCTGCGCGCTTTAGGTGCCCAAGCCGAGGCCATTTTCCACGCCGAACCGAGCATGGATGGCATACGTCACAACTGGCGTAATCAAGTGCCGTTGATCCGTCCGCAACTGGAAAATGCCCAAGCGCGCGAAACAGGGATCAGTAAGCAAGATCTCGACAATGCCCTATTGGTTAACTTTAGCGGTAAGCAAATAGGTTTATACCGAGAAACCAGCCACTTGCTGCCCATCGTCGCCAGAGCGCCCGCCGAAGAACGTTTGCAAGCGGACAGCCTATGGAAGCTGCAAATTTGGAGCAGCGAACACAATACCTTTGTGCCTGCCACCCAAGTAGTTAGTAGCTTCAACACTGAGTGGGAAAATCCGCTGGTGATGCGCCGCGATCGCATGCGCATGCTCGCTGTGATGGCCGATCCTAAGCTTGGTAGCAATGAAACCGCCGATTCTGTACTGCGCAAAATCAAAGACCAGGTCGAAGCGATCAGCTTGCCCGCGGGTTACCGCTTGGAATGGGGCGGTGAATTTGAAACCGCAGGTGAAGCACAAGCGTCGGTATTTAGCTCAATTCCCTTAGGTTATCTGGCGATGTTTTTGATTACCGTATTTTTGTTCAACTCAGTGCGTCAGCCCTTAGTGATCTGGTTTACTGTGCCACTGGCATTGATTGGGGTTTCAGCGGGACTCTTGTTGTTCGATGCGCCCTTCAGCTTTATGGCACTACTCGGATTACTGAGTTTGTCGGGCATGGTGATTAAAAACGGTATTGTCTTGGTCGATCAGATCAACCTCGAGCTCAGTGAAGGTAAACCAGCCTATTTTGCCTTAATCGACTCCTGTGTCAGCCGTGTTCGTCCAGTGATGATGGCCGCAATAACCACTATGCTCGGGATGATACCGCTGATCCCCGACGCGTTTTTCGGTTCTATGGCGATTACAATTATTTTCGGTCTAGGCTTCGCTTCTCTGCTGACGCTCATCGTACTGCCAGTGATGTACAGCCTAGTATTCAATATCAAAGCGACGGCAACAGGAGGTCAATCACCCAGCTAACCTGCTCCGCATTTTATCCAAAAACGCTTCCCGGCGCGGCCGGTCAGTCATTCGTGGCTGGCTGGCCATTTCATTTTTGATCTATTGCGGTTTGAGGGACAATTTAAACAAGCACATCCATTAGATAAACAAGTTTGGCAAACTGAGATTGGTCTTTAATTACGATAACTAATATGACTGATAAATAAATATATTAATTAAAAAACATGAACTATCAGTTCCATATTTTCACCGCTAATACGGGACAATTACCTGTTACACACATTTACACGAGTAAATAGCAGCGGTATATTTAGTGCTGATTATTCATTTACAATGCCATCTGAAATACCACTACCTATAACTAACAACATAAACAATGTTATTGCTTTGTTAGCATAATAATTTATGTTTGAGAAACATCATGAAATTACGCTTTGATAGCGTCCAGACAATGAGTAAACAGACAATATTACTGGCAGTTATTAGCACTTTACTAATACTCACTACAATCCCGTTTATCTGTAGGTCATTCTGGCTCGCACTTGTACTATTATGGTATGTTTTTTGTAGTTTTTAATTCTAAAATTAATTATAAATCTGTCTAATCAAAAACTTTATTGCTTCAAACAGAAAATTTTCAGTCATTTATACATAACATCAGCCTCACTACAAAACATTGCTTTTAATAGAGATTAGCTAAAAAAGAGTTTTCGATGAAATATGCAAAGAAAATTTTATTTGTGACTATTAGAGCACCTCTAATTTATACGGTAATATTTTTACCGAGTACTTTCGCAGAAAATATCAATTATAGTCATTATGGGCCACTTCGTGTGCATGCCCAATCACCTACACAGGCGGGTAGCTTAACGCCTCTACTTCGTTCAGGATTTGCACTGCCTGAAGGGAAAAAAGAGGTATACGGATCTGCAACAGTAGCAAGTGTATGGGCTGAAACTGACGATTACTATGCTGACTATTATCATAATTCTCTTAATGGCGGAATAAAGTGGCAACTCACTAAAAAATGGATGTTTGATACTAATTATAAGTGGAGTTTTAGTGGGGATAACCATCTTGACTCAGTCACTATCTGGTTTCATGATGCATTTGGTGTGGGTCAAAATGGCCGCGACAATACAATCAAAGACAAAAACCAAATATTTTCAAAGAATGGTATAAATCAACCTGATCTTTCTGGCGATACGCTAACGAATGCCCTAAATTTCTATTTAGAATATCAATTGCTTAGTGAGGATAATTATGGTCTATCAATAGGTGGCAGCTTATATTACAACCATGTTAACTCTGGCCCATTTGTAGATAACCGTTTTGAACAAGCATTACAGCTGAATTATAGCTATACATCTGGAATGCATCATTTTTACTCCACTACAGGTATAAGCTTTAGACAAAATGATGAAAGTCTATCTGGATTAGACTATAAAGATCATGCAGTAATGTTATCTTTAGGTTATGAGTATTTAATGGGACGCCATGGTTGGCTTATTGAATTACATCACTATGAAGGTTTACTCAAAACAGATAATGACTTTTCAAAACCTTCTCACGAAGTATTTCTAGGCTATAGGTATTATCTGAATAACAGTGCAATTGAATTTACTATCGTCGAAAATCTACTCAACATGGACAACAGCACTGATATTGCTTTTTCTCTTGGGTACAGAGTCATGATTTAAAAATACCTTACTTTATCGCATGAATGCGATCAAAAAGCTTTTCTCTAATATCATGTTCACTCTTATGCTGAGTGAGCGGGTTATTAGGATTGGAGTTTTTTAAGAGTGAAATGGCGATTACGGGGGATGTGAACCAGCGGCACAGGTCAGATTGATTCAGTGGGCCACTGGTATCTAAAGGATATTAGGGAGAAAACTCAAGCGAATAAACGCGATAATCAACTGAGTTAATCCAATAACAAACTAACTCAACAAGCGACTGAGACAATACGAGACTAATACTAATACTAATACTAAAACTAAGGCTTAGGATCTTTATCCTGTTCTTTGTCCTGCGCTTTATCAGAGAGTTGATGGCTAGCGGGTTTGATATCACTTGGATCGACTTTATGTTCAAAGTCTCCCTCAAACACATTACCGTCTTTTTTCACACTATCATCAAATGGCGCTTGGTCAAATGGGTCCTGTGGCTTAGGCCCAAAGGGGCCTTGGCCCGCTTGAAAGCCACCGTGCATTGTGCCCTGTAAACCGGCAACAACCCGTAACTGCATGCGTTTGAACAACAAGGCAGCAATGGGGCGACGGGTTAATGGCGTCAAGAATAATAGGCCAATGCCATCGGTCACAAAACCGGGGATCACGAGCAAGATGCCTGCCATAGCTAACATCATACCTTCAACGATTTCTTGCCCCGGTGCTTCACCGCGGGCGAGTTTTTGTTGTACTTGCATTAAGGTGTTTAAGCCTTGGCTGCGAACCAGAGAGACCCCGAGCACGGCGGTAAACAGCACTAAACCTATGGTAGTCCAAGTGCCAAGCACTTCACCCACACGGATCAGCACCGACAGCTCTATTACTGGGATCAGCACAAAGAGTAAAAAAATAATGAAAAACATACCGACCTCAGGTTTATCTGACTATCTCTGTAAACTAAATGGGGGTTATCCGGTCTTAATTCAAGTCAGGATAACCATTAGGACGAAGTAAGGGAGCAAAACACTGATATTTAGCTCACCCTTTTGTTAACCCGCTAATGTATGAGACCATTAAAACACGTAAAGTAGCCTAACGGAGTTGGCTTAAGCGAACTTTAAGATTCTTAAGAGACGATACCTAACACCATGCAGCATCAGTATTTAGTGGTTAGCACTACCTGCCCCGATGAAGTACAAGCCAATACCTTGGCCCGAGCTTTAATTGAGTCGCGTATTGCCGCTTGTGTTCAGATTTCCGCCCCGATACGTTCAATTTATGCTTGGGAAGGAAAAATCTGTGAAGAGCAAGAATTTAGCTTACAGATTAAATGTTTACAAAGTCGATATACAGAGTTAGAACAACTTGTGCTTAGGCTTCACCCTTATCAAGTACCCGAAATTATTGCCGTGCCTGTGACCCACGGGCTACCAGCCTACTTAGATTGGATAAAAGACAACACTCAGCCATGAAAAAACTACTCAGCCTTATTTTCACTTCTTTATTGCTTATTGCACCCTTAGCTCATAGTGAAGGGGTTTTCGGTAACAAATTCGACTTCATGAAGGGTGAGCCTGAATTGATGCCTGTCGATCAAGCATTTGCCTTCGATTCCAAGCAAGAAGGTAATCAGGTCAAACTCAATTGGGTGATTGCCGACGGTTACTATATGTACCGCGACAAGCTTAAATTTAGCGTCAATGGCGCCGAGTTAGGCACGGTCGCTCTACCAAAGGGAAAGCCCCATGAAGATGAGTATTTTGGTAAGCAAGAAGTCTATTATACCTATGTCGATATTCCCGTTGGTTTAAAACAGGCCGATGAAAATGCTACGCTCACAGTGACCTTTATGGGTTGTGCCGAAGGTAAATTGTGTTATCCACCGACCAAGCATGAAGTCGTTTTAAAGGCGATAGCAGCCAACGATGGCTTAATTGCAGGCGCCGAATCAACCACAACGACTGAGCAAACCAGCACTGAGCCAAGCACTGCCGATAAAGCCAATACGCAACCCATTACTCAGCAAGATACCCTGAGCCAAATGCTGTCGAACGACAGTTTAATTTGGACTTTAGTGATTTTCTTTGGTCTAGGTGTCGGTCTGGCATTAACGCCCTGCGTATTCCCTATGTATCCGATTTTGTCGGGTATTATTGTCGGCCAAGGGCAAAAACTCTCAACCGCAAAAGCCTTTACCTTGTCCATGGCTTATGTCCAAGGCATGGCAATCACTTACTCTATCTTAGGGTTAGTGGTCGCATCGGCGGGACTAAAATACCAAGCGGCATTACAACATCCTGCCGTATTAGTCGTACTCGCGATTTTGTTCTTTGTGCTCAGCTTATCTATGTTTGGCCTATACGATTTGAAACTGCCATCGAGCTGGCAGGAGAAGATGAACTCAGTCTCGAATAATCAAAAAGGCGGCAACTTAGTTGGCGTGTTCTTAATGGGCGTGATTTCTGGCCTTGTCGCATCACCTTGTACTACCGCGCCGCTGTCGGGTGCACTCGTTTATGTGGCGCAAACCGGCGACCTACTCCAAGGTTTCTTAGCCCTGTATGTACTCAGCATGGGTATGGGATTACCTCTACTGATTATCGGCACCTCAGGCGGTAAATTATTACCGAGAGCCGGCGCTTGGATGGATATCATCAAGACTATCTTCGGATTCCTGCTGATCGCTGTATCTATCGTGATGCTTGGCCGTATTTGGACAGGCGTAGTATCCGATGTGCTTTGGTCACTGTGGGGCGTAAGCTTCACCGGCTACTTGATGCATCAGAACAAACTCAGTGAATTTAACTGGAAACAAACTGTACGTTCAGTCCTATTAACGCTGGGGCTACTGGCGAGCTTCTCCTACGGATTCCAAGCTGTGATGGGACACTTTGGTTTTAATAACAATTCCGTAGGCACTGCGGCGACGACCGAAGAAGTCCATGGCTTTAAACGCATTAAATCCATTGAAGATCTTGAGCAAGAAATTGCAGCCGCTACCGCCCAAGGTAAGCCTGTGATGCTCGATCTGTACGCCGATTGGTGTGTTGCCTGTAAAGAGTTCGAAGCCATCACCTTTAAAGATGCCGACGTGTTAGCCCGCATGAATAAAATCGTGCTGCTACAAGCGGATGTGACTAAGAGTGACAAGGTCGATGTGGCCTTACTCGAAAAATACAATGTGCTTGGTTTGCCTACGCTGTTGATGTTTAACGAACAAGGTGAGCAAAGGGAAGATTTACGCGTGACTGGTTTTATGGGCCCCAAAGATTTTGCAACCCATTTAGATCATCTCGTGAAATAGTGACGATTTAGGCTTAGACCAGCGGAGTGATTTAGTTCGCGCGTGTTTTAACGGCCAAGTGTATTTACCGCAACACCAATAAAAAGCGGACTTTTTTCATTAAAAGTCCGCTTTTTTATCCAAGTGTCATAGATTTCTTATACAATCACTTACAATTTTAGACTTTTTAGATTGGAGCATCATGGAACCAGGCATCCTCATTATTACACTCATCTGCGGCATGCTCGTCAGCCGTATAGGACTCCCTCCGCTCATCGGCTACTTAGTGGCAGGCTTTGTACTGTTCATCTTCGGAATAGATAAAGAAAGCCTGCCATTGCTGCAAGAACTCGCCAGCCTAGGCGTCACTTTACTGTTGTTTGCCATAGGGTTAAAACTCGATATTCGTAGCCTGTTCAAGGCCGAAGTATGGGCGGGTTCGAGTGTGCACTTAGTACTCTCGATCGTGATTTTTGTGCCGATTCTGAAACTCTTCGGCTTACTGGGCTTAAGCCAACTCACGAGTCTGAACCTAGAACAACTGACGTTAATTGCCTTCGCGTTAAGCTTCTCCAGCACCGTATTTGCGGTCAAAGTGTTAGAAGATAAAGGCGACGTGCAATCCCTCTACGGCCGGGTCGCTATTGGTATCTTGATTATGCAGGATATCTTCGCCGTACTGTTTTTAACCATTTCTAAAGGCGATGTACCTTCGGTATGGGCCTTTGCATTACTCTTACTGCCACTAGCTAAACCGCTCATCTATAAAGCGTTCGACCGTGTCGGCCACGGTGAACTCTTAGTGCTCTTCGGCCTAGTTATGGCACTCGTGGTTGGCGCTTGGTTATTTGAATCTGTTGGCTTAAAACCCGATCTCGGCGCACTGATTATCGGCATCTTGTTGGCGGGCCACAAAAAATCCTCCGAGCTGGCAAAATCCTTGTTCTATTTTAAAGAACTCTTCCTCGTTGCCTTCTTCTTAACCATAGGACTCAACGGCTTACCTACGGTATCGGATATCGTCCTCGCGGCGCTATTGGTGTTGTTAGTGCCACTTAAAATCCTGCTATTTGTTTACATTCTCACCCGCTTTAAACTGCGTTCACGTACCTCTATGTTGGGCTCGTTTAACCTAGGTAACTTCAGTGAATTCGGTTTGATCGTCGCCGCAGTAGCCACCTATAAAGGTTGGTTACCTCCTGAGTGGCTAGTGATCATCGCCGTGGCATTAAGCTTTAGTTTTTTACTCGCCGCGCCACTTAACGCCACCGTCGGTAATATCTACCAGCGATTCCAGCAGCGTTTAATCAAACTTGAAAAACGCCCGTTACACCCAGAAGACAGACCCATCGCCATTGGCAATCCACGCTTTTTAATCTTAGGCATGGGCCGTATTGGTAGCGGTGCCTATGATGAACTCAGGGAACAATTTGATGGGGAAATTCTCGGTATTGAACACAAGCAAGACTTAGTCGACTTACATAAAACAAAGGGTCGCAATGTAGTGCAAGGTGACGCCTCAGATACCGACTTTTGGGAGAAACTCGACAGAGCACCTAATCTTGAACTGGTACTGCTAGCCATGCCGCACCACGCGGGAAATATGTTTGCAGTTGAGCAACTCAAAAAACTGAATTATCAAGGCAAAATCAGTGCAATTGTGCAGTACAGTGACGATGCTGCGGCGCTTCGAGAATCGGGTGTACACAGTGTGTACAACTTGTACGAAGCCGCGGGTGCCGGTTTTGTGGATCATGTTATTTACGAGCTATTGCAAAACTCGGAGAAAAACACAGTTCCAGCGGAAGATACTGTACAAGTGCCTGATCCTAAACTTAATGCAGAGCCGCACAGTTAAGTACCTGCTAATGCTGCATTAAATTAAAATCACGCCATAACAGGTCGCACAAACGAGCAGTAACAGCCTCTGCTAGTTTGTGCGGCATCCAACTAAATGCTGACTAATCTTTACAAATCAATTAACTAGATAAAACACTCAATACACTATTTTACCTCCTCATCCCAGTATCGATTTACTCATTGCAGCCTATCGCCATTTCAGCAAAAAATCTCAGTTACATCACTGACTCAGTCGTGATATAAATCGATGACGGTAACGAAATTAGCTCAGCTTTTTTGGAATTTTTTACAGCATGTCAAACCCTGCGCAGCGCGCCACTAAGTTATTTGTCCAAACCTTTGGCACTAAAGCCGATGATTTATATCAAGCCCCAGGGCGAGTCAATCTGATCGGTGAATACACGGATTACAACGACGGTTTTGTACTCCCGGCAGCCATTAATTTTCATACAGTGATTGCGGTAAAACGCCGTGACGATACTAAGTTTCGAGCCGTCGCCGATGCGTTTCCCGGACAAATTAAAGAGTGGGTTTTCGGCCAAGAAAACGACATGGACCCGCAAGATGGCTGGGTGAATTACCTCAAAGGTTTTACTGCGGCTATGGCGCAAACAGGTTTATTAGCCAAGGGCTTAGACTTAGCCATTGTGGGCGATGTGCCACTTGCCGCGGGTCTTTCATCTTCGGGCGCACTCGTTGTCGCCTTCGGTACAGCCATTAGTGATACCAGCCAACTGCATTTATCCCCAATGGCGGTGGCGCAACTCGCACAGCGCGGCGAACACAGGTATGTTGAGTCGGCCTGTGGCATCATGGATCAAATGTGCAGCGCCATGGGTGAGCAAGACCATGCACTCCTGATTGACTGCTTAGATCTCGATAGCGAAGCCATTCCCATTCCAGAAAACCTAAGCCTTATCATCATAGATGCCCATATCGAGAAACAACGCTTAGCCGCGACCAATGAACAACGTCGCACTGAGTGTGCACAAGCGGCAGAGTACTTTGGCTTAGATGCACTGCGTCACCTCGATTTACGCCAACTAGAAAGTGCAAAGGCCGATTTAGATGAAGTGCTATACCGCCGGGCGAAACACGTAGTCACTGAGAACCAAAGAACTCAAAATGCTGCTCGCGCCTTAGAGCAAAATAACATCCAAAAATTCAGTCGTTTAATGGCTGAATCCCATGCTTCACTGCGTGATGATTTTGAAGTCACACTGCCCGAATTTGATACTTTAGTTGAAATTGTCAGCCAAGTGATCGGCGAACGTGGTGGCATCCGCATGACCGACGGCTGCGTGGTCGCCTTGGTCGACCATGAACTGACTGACGCTGTTGTTGCCGCCGTTGAACATGAATTCTTCGAAAAAACCGCCATCGATGCCACAGTGTATTTATGTTCCGCCAGCGCTGGCGCGGGGCGCATAGATAACTAGCCAGAACAGGCAATTTGCTAGAACAAGCACTTAGCCGCACTTAAACCAAAGACAACCGAATAGAGTGACTACGCCGTCGATAACATACGAATTCATCACTGAACTTTATGCTGTTGATGGCAAATAATAGGGTTAACATACTCATTTAACACAATAAGCAGTGAGCATATTCAACACAGAGGGAAGCTAAATGGTACGTTTCAGTGTTTTGGATCCTTGGACCGATCCCCGCGGCGGTGAAATCGAACGGGTTCGGATCGACAATGGCATACTCGCATTAGAAGTCATCAGCTTAGGCGGTATTATCCGCGCTCTGTGGACCCCAGATAAACATGGCGAACGTGCCAATATCGTCTTAGGTTGTGATAGCGCTGAAGATTACTTGACCCAATCGGCTCATTTAGGTGCCATTGCAGGCCGCTTTGCAAATCGCATCGCTAACGGCAAAATGCACTATCAAGGTCATGATTATCAATTAGATGTAAACCAAGCGACTAACTGTTTACACGGCGGCCGTGAGGGTTTTAATCGTAAAAACTGGCAACTAGGTCAACTCCCCGATGGTGTGCGTTTGACCTTAATGAGCCCAGATGGCGACATGGGCTTCCCCGGTAATTGCACGGTTCAGCTGGATTATCGCCTCGCAGGCAATAATTTGTACGTAGAAATCTTAGCCTCCGTCGATAAAGCCTGTCCCGTAAGCCTCACCCAGCACAGTTATTTCAACCTCGATGGTTCAGAGACCAATCACGAACATCTGATGCAAATCGATGCCAAGCGCTATCTCACCATGAATGATGTCAGTGTTCCCACTGGGATTGCCGATACAACTGGGTCGATTTTCGATTTAAGTCAACCAATACGCTTAGGTGACAAGCTGCATGCCGCTGAACTCGCAAGCACTCGCGGTTATGATCACTGTTATATGATGAATAATCCCGATGGCTCACTCGCCCGTTTTGGCTGTTTAAGCAGCCCCATTAGCGGTCGTGCTATGACGGTTTATACTAATCAACCGAGTGTGCAGCTGTACTGTGCTAATTTTTTAAATGGCACAGTAGGTCGCAATCAACAGGTATTAAATCAACATCATGCTGTGTGTTTAGAGCCGCAGATGCTGCCAGACTCACCGAACCAAGGCGAGCGCTTTGGTGATGACGTTTGGTTAATGCCAGGCAAGGTTTATCACCACATCAGTCGTTATCAGTTCGATACCGATGCGTAGCCATTCGCAATAAAAAATTGAGAAAACGAGGAAAGCGCGGTTTAGCAGAAGGGAATAAATAAAGCGATAAGGAATAAAATAAACACTACTTTATTCCTTACACTCACAGTGTTAGCCCTTAGGCCGACACTGTGTTAATCATCAAAATCATCGCCCCAATCATCGTCAAAATCCACGCCAACGGCATCAGATTCGACTTCTGGTTCAACTTCAGGCTTCGCCTTACGTACAGGCGCAGTTTCCTTCACGTTGTTCAAGTCAATGCGAGCTTGATGTTTACTCATAAATTGAGATCTTGCCGCCTTCCATGCACCACCAAACTTAGCCTCAGCAGCTTTTAACGCAGCCTCATCTAAGTCGTATAGGTTCACTTTGACTATATCTTCCACATACTCAATGATCGCATCGCGATCGGTATTGTATAGGTAGATACGTCCTGGGGAGGCATCGGGCAGCTGGTTGTCATGGACGACAATCGCGTTGCCTTTCGATGTTCTCAGCTCACCATACCAAACCTGTTTCTTTGCTGTGTTATACATATATGCTAATACCCTTAAATCAACACATACACCATGAGTTTTTTAGCCTGAATAAGCGAAGCATCGCTTGCTTTGATCCACGAATAGCGCCTGAAAGTCTCTGACGTTTTCAACTGGGTATTTTTACAGAATATTTCCGATAATCAATGCCTCATACCATGAAATTTTCACTAATTACGTATTAATTTCTGCCAAAGTACCCAAAAAGTTTAATCATTAACGACTTTAGTCTAAAAAATCGACGCGGCAAGTTTTATTCCCAAGAAAAAGCAATCATATCTATGGTGTTTGATGAGTCATCAACGTTAACAATTCGAGGTTGCTGTAAAGTTAACCATCAAGGTTATCCATGAAGATTTAATTACAGCGCTACAAACTCATATTTACCGAACAATGACTAAGCCACTATGATGTCAGAATGTCTTCTAGATTGACTCGAATGGCAGCGACTTAAAGCAAATATGTCGCTGCAAAATCCAGTATGCCTAGCTCAAATGACAGTCAGTATTACTTTGCCCCTGTGCTCACCCGACTCCATCAAAGCATGGGCTTTAGCGGCCTGTGCTAATGGAAAGGTTGCAAAAATATTGGGGACAATTTTATGGGCGTTTAACAACGGCCAAACTTTCTCAAATAATTCAGCGGCAATTGCTGCTTTGGCCTCCACGCTCTGCGGTCTTAGGGTCGACCCTGTCCACATGATACGTTTTGCCATCAGGCGGAAAATCTCGACCTCGGCTTTAGGCCCCCGTTGCATAGCTACCGACACCATACGCCCGTCCATCGCTAAGGCTTGTAAGTCGAGATTGATAAAATCACCACCCGCGATATCAAATACCACGTTTACGCCCTTATCTTGAGTGAGTGCCATCACAGGTTCAACAAAGTTTTGAGTACGATAGTTGATGACTTCAGCGGCGCCAAGGCTCAAGCAATAATCGCGCTTCTCATCCTGTCCCGTCGTCGCTATCACTTTTGAACCCAGCGCACTGGCCAACTGAATAGCCGTACTACCAATGCCACCTGAGCCACCGTGGATCAGTACCGTCTCGCCCGCTTTGAGTCCCGCACGCATAAACAGGTTGCCCCATACGGTGAAGAAGGTTTCTGGCAGCGCAGCTGCCTGCACATAACTAAAGCCCGTTGGAATAGGCAAACAATGGGCAGCATAGGTGAGCACATACTCGCCATAACCGCCGCCCGGCACTAAGGCACATACCTTATCGCCAACTTGCCATTGGCTCACGCCGTCACCGAGGGCACAAATATCCCCAGCAACCTCAAGACCAATAATCGGTGATGCACCCGGTGGCGGGGGATACGCGCCCACCCTTTGTTTAACATCGGGGCCATTCACTCCTGCTGCATGTACGCGGATCAACACTTGCCCCGCCGCAGGGACAGGCAAAGGTGAGCGCGATAGCCGCATCACCTCGGGCGCACCAGGTTGCTCAACATGAATATGGGTGTACTCGCTTGGTAAAGCTGACATAAAAGCTCCTGTGAGAATGGCACCAACCTAATAGCAGATTGCTATGCTTAAACGGTTCGTTTGCTAAACCTTAATGCGGCTAAGCTAGCGCAATTTCAAGCCAAATAGCCACAGTTATTCCATTCTATATTCCATCACACTCAATCAAGCGGCTGAAGTTAACCATTTGAACTGAAAGCTGAACCTAAGCTGAACCTAAGCTGAACAGAAAAGATGTATCAAAAAAATATTATGACAAATACTAGATATATTAAAAACTTACAGCCATTATTCTGAGGCATTATTTGCTGGCTGCGATGTTTGTCGCGCTATTGTTATCACGCAAATAATCCAATGAGGTTTGATGCAAGTCTGTGTTAAATGCATCAAATAACGCCCAAGGAAGATCTGCTTTGCAGACTAGATAACTACGGATACACAATGAAAAACACACTACTCTTCGCAGCAATTAGCTTAGCGATTGCAACTCCCGTTCTTGCCCATAACACCCATGCAAGCCCCCCATTAGGCAACAACAGTTCACCAGCTCAACCCGTCCCGCCACCGCCCTCTGCACCGATTAGCTTAATTGAATCACATAGACCACTGCTACGGGAGACGCCATTGATGGCATCCCCTAATGATCCGACGATGACAGAGCAGCCTAAGATTCATTCACGCCAGAAACGTCAGATAGAGGTCTCGGAGCAACCCCCACTTAAGTTGCAGAATCGTAGCGCCGCGATGCAAGTCAGCGACTGCAGTGACTTTGTTGGGAAATCAGGTCAGGCACTAGTCAATGAACTGAGCCAATCTACGCCCGAATGTGTCGGTAAACTCTATAGCCTCAAAGGCAGTAGCGCGACCGCACTATTTAGCGAGGCCAATGTGATCAGTGTTGCCAATGCCATTGCCACTAAAGCCAAGGACTACACAGGGGTCGATATTCAGCATCTTGAGTCCCATATTTACTTTATTCGTGCCGCCCTTTATGTGCAGTTTTACAGCCCAAATGATGTGCCCGCTTACAGCAATGCTGCTAAGGTCAGCTTAAAATCTGCCCTTAATGCTTTATTTGCGAACGCTGCGATTTGGACAGTCTCCGATGCTAATGCTGGCGTGTTGAAAGAAGCCTTAATCCTGATTGACTCAGCCGAGCTCGGCGCCGAGTTTAATCATGTCACTATTAAAGTGCTTACGGACTATGATGCTAATTGGCAAGCCAGTTTCGCCATGAACGCCGCAGCCAATTCAGTGTTTACCACCTTATTCCGAGCCCAATGGAATGATGACATGCAGGCGCTGTTCGCGCGTGACCAAGGTATTTTAGATGCGCTAAATAACTTCCAACTCGAACATCGCGACTTGTTAGACACCAATGCAGAGTACCTTTTGGTCAACTCAGTTAAAGAGTTATCTAGGCTGTATTACATTGATGCCATGCGCCCGCGAGTGACCCAGCTGGTCAAAAACATCCTCAGCAGCACCAGTAAAACCGAACCGAGCAAAGTGCTTTGGTACGCGGCGGCTGAAATGGCCGACTATTACGATCGCAGCCATTGTAATGATTACAATATCTGTGGTTTTAAGGCGCAGTTAGAAGCCGATGCTTTACCTTTTAATTGGAAATGCTCCGACAGCCTCAAGATCCGCGCCCAAGATCTCTATCAAGATCAAGCCAAATGGGCCTGTGATGTGCTGACCAGCCAAGAAAGTTATTTCCACAGTAAACTCGAAACGGGCATGCAACCCGTGGGGCAGGATAACAACGATGACTTAGAGCTAGTGATCTTCGGCAGTTCGTCTGAGTATAAATCTTTAGCCAACAGTATCTTTGGTATCAGTACCGACAATGGCGGCATGTATTTAGAAGGTTCGCCCGCTGGACTCAAAAATCAGGCACGTTTTATCGCCTATGAAGCCGAATGGCGCACGCCAGATTTCCACGTCTGGAACCTGCAACACGAATACGTACACTACCTCGATGGACGCTATAACCTGTTTGGTGACTTTAGTCGTGGCACTTCGGCTAATACCATTTGGTGGATTGAAGGCCTCGCGGAATACATCTCTTACCGTGACGCAAACCCTGCGGCAATTGCCATGGGCGAAACAGGTGAGTATATGTTGTCGACCATATTCAAAAACAACTATGAATCTGGCCAAGACCGCATCTATCGCTGGGGCTATCTAGCGGTGCGTTTCATGTTTGAACACCACAGGGACGATGTGAGACAGATTCTAGCCTACCTACGCAACGATCAATATGCAGAATATCAAGCCTTTATGGATAATATCGGCACACGTTACGATAACGAATGGCAGGGTTGGCTCGCCAGTGGTTTAAGCACGGCTGACGATGGCATAGTCAATAAGGGCCCGAGTGATGTCGACGCTGAGCCCAGTGGCCGCGAAGGCAACTGGACAGGACCCGCGGGCACTATCAGTAAGGATTACTCACCTTGCCAAGTGACTAATGAAGCCTACCGTTACACTGAATCGGCCAGCCTTAAAATCGATGTGCCGATGGAATGTATTGATTCAAAACTCGGCCGCGCCAGTTTCAGCTTTACCAATACCGATCGCACAGCCCAAGAGCTTTGGATCAAAATTGGCGGCGGTTGGGGGGATGCCGACATTTATTTCGATTCTAGAGGCTGGGCAAGCCCTGAGCAAAACCAAGGGGCTGGTATCGGTAATGGTAATTATCAAGTGATTAAGGTGCAGTTAAACCCTAACGAGTATTGGCACTACATTACCTTATCGGGGGACTTTGGCGGTGTCGATATGCAAGTCAGCACCACTGAGCTATTTGCTGATATCGACCCCGATCTGGGTGATGGCGGCGTGGATCCTGAGCCACCAGCCAATTGCGGCGCAGTGACCTTAGATTACGGTAAGCTCACCCTAGGCAAAAATGAGTGCATCAGTGGCGGGCGTAACAGCTTCTACTTCTGGGTTGAGGAAGATAATACCCAGTTCACTGTCACCACTAAGGGCGGCGCTGGGGATGCCAATATTTACTTCAATGCCAGTCAGTGGGCCGACGCAGATAATGCCGATGCAAAGAGTGCTAAAGCAGGAAATCAAGAATCGCTTAGCTTCAGCGCCAATCGTGGCTGGCGTTATATCACGATTGATACTGCCACTGAGTTTAGCGGCGTAACACTGACCTTAAGCACAGGCACGAGTAACACACCCGATCCGGTGCTCATTGCCAACGCCTGCGCGACGCAATCACCTTTAAGTTATGGTGAGCTCAGTGCTGGCAAAGCCATTTGCACCGCCGATGGGCGCAACGATTATTACCTTTGGGTACCAGAGGGAACGAATCAGCTAAGCATCAACTCCGCCCACGGCAGTGGTGATGTTAGCCTGTTTTCGGGGACGACTTGGGCGAATGCTCAACACTTCGATGCAGCCTCTGTGACACCCGCCAACACGCGGGAAAGCATCACAGTCAATGCGCCAAACGTGGGGTGGTATTACATCACAGTGCAAAGTGAACCCCAGAGTTCAGGAGTCGCACTGCTGGTTGATTTACGCTAGTTTGATGACTCGCATTACTTAAATAAGCAGTTTTAGCCATTACGCATAAATCAAGCATTTGAATAAATAACAAAATCCCTGCTTCGGCAGGGATTTTTATTGAAGATAAGCTGAATAAGCGACACTGACGTCATAGAGTCTTTAGCGACAATACGTTATTAGCGCATCCCTTCGAGCACTTGCACTCTCTCCTTGGCCCTTACTGCATAGTCGTTTGAAAACCGCTCTGCCATTTCAATGCTCTGCTGATAAAGCGTTAACGCTGCTTTAGCATCGGCCGGTCCACCCTCGCCTTTATCTAATAAGGTTGCGAACTGAAAGTAAGCATTGCCTAGAATATCCGCCTGCAAACCTTGTTTAGCACCCAAGGTTGTCACTTTTTCTAACCAGTATCGCGCGTTAACCGTATCTCGATAGGGTTCCAATAACAGGATATTGGCAAGTTCAGCGGCGGCGTAAAGATCTCGCTCGGCGGCAATGTTCCAAAACTCTTCGCTCTGCTCAAAATCCTCTTTAAAGTAATAATAGGTTTCGGCAGCATCTCGCGCTAAATCAGGTTGAGCTTTAACGCTTTGGCGATAATTTTCCAATGCCGTTGTAGCATTAAAATAGGGCGAGCAAGATAACACTTGATAAAACGCCATCAGACTTCTTGCCTCAGGCAACCCTTGCTCAACTAGCTGATTTAACTGCTGCCATGCTTGCATTTCACGGACCTTATCCGCACCTGTATTAACCAAGCCACGCTCGATAACCGATAAAGGTAAACGGATTAACTCAAGCTTTGCCGCGTTATCACCAAAGCTTGCGGCGCGTTCCAGCCAATAGATCTTTTCATCGGCACGCCCCGCGTAACCCGCTTGATCTCGCATCCAATGCAGCGCCTCAATATCGCCAGCTTCAGCGGCTTCACGGTAATATTTCTGTGCCTTAATTTTATCCTTGGGTAAGGCGTGCCCAAGCTCATAGATACGTGCCAAGAAGCGCTTATCTTCGGCCTTGGCACTCTGAGCTAACGTCTTGATTTGAGATTCAGGTTTACCATAGGCATACAATTTCACATCACCGTTAGCATAAGTATATTGAGTACCATCGGGATAATTCACCTCAACCGTATCAGGCTGATACCAAACATTGACCTCATACTGTTCGGCAATCTGTGGATTAAAATTCACCCGCATCACAGCCTCATCACCGCGACGAACCGCTTGAGTATAAGGACTAGCCCATAGGCTAGAAATTTGCTGCAAACTACTTTTCAGCCTAGCCTCGAAGGGTTTGTCTTCCTTAGGAGAATGAATAAATACTGGATAGTAAACTGGCGCTAAAGATAAAGGCGTAGTCGCAAGCAACGAATTATCCGCCTCGCTACCCGCATGAATAGGATCGATATTAAGTTCATGACTTAAATAAAAATCATCGTGGGGTGACACTTGAGTCGGCAACGTCGTTTGGCTAGCAACTTGTGCCGCATCCACAACAGAAGTGCGCTGCAACTTAGCAAGGTATTGTTGTTTAAGTGCTTTAGCCCTTTGCCACAACGGATGGTTCGGCAGTATTGTCACATCGAGCATTAAATCCTCAAGCCGCCACTGACAATCGCCGCCACCGTTCAAAGCTAAGGGCAGCGAAAACTCACTCGCTTTGCTACCACTGCTAATCACTTGCCGCAGCACTGAGGTTTCTTCGAATGTCGCGCGGTAAGGATTAGCAATATCACCACTGGGAAAACGGATTTCCTTTCGAGTACAAACAGATGAGACGTAATAACCGACAAGTTCTAATTGCGTATTAGCAGGTAAGACACCGACGAACTCAAAACGCGGACTGTCTACAGGTGCAGTCACTTGATCGACGGGCAACTCACTACGAAATAAAGAATCCCAAAAAGAGGCCATGACGGGAGAGGCAAACATCAATCCAGCCGAGCAAGCCAAATATAAAAAAGCTCTATGAAAGCAATGTAACAAACTCATAATGCCAGCTCTCCGTCGCTGATGAGGCAAATCCACTCGCACTTAAACACTCGCTTAAATACAACAAAGATCATTAAGTTATCGACAAAAAATTAAGCCAACGCGTTTAGCCGTTGGCTTAAATCATAACGTATTTAAAGGCAAGTTGAACCCATGCCTCTCAGTCTAAGCTCGATAAACCCAGCGCATAAAACTCAACTTAAGCACTTCGCAGTCTAGCAAGCACATCCTTGGCCTTCAATTCAGCCATAGCGACATAGGCCACAGGCACTACAAATAACGAGAAGAAAGTGCCCGCTAACAGACCTCCGACTAAGACTAAACCTATGTTAGCTAACCCTAACGAGCCCGGTCCCGATGCCAAGGCTAAAGGAATCGCACTTAAAATCATGGTTAAAGACGTCATTAGAATCGGTCTTAAACGAGATTTGGCACTGCTTCGCGCCGCCTCAATCGCACTCAAACCTTGGTCTTGTTGCTTATTGGCAAACTCCACCAGCAAGATACCGTGCTTAGTCACTAGCCCCACTAAGGTTAATAAACCAATCTGCGAATAGATATTCACACTCTGGCCAAACAAGGCTAAGGTCAATAACGCACCGACAATACACAAGGGCACTGTCAGTAAGATAATTAAGGGATCGACAAAACTTTCGAACTGCGCAGCCAAAATCAAATAGATAAACACCAATGCCAGCAAGAATAGCGACTGAGTGCCCGCCTGCGAATCCATAAGATCCTTTACCACGCCATTGTATTTAAAGCCTTGGGCATCATTAAGCAATGTCGGTAATTGTTCATCTAAGTAGGTTTTGATTTCATCAGTTGAATAGCCGGGCATAATATCTGCCGTCAATTCAGCGCTATCAAGACCCATAAACGTCTTAATGTTAGATTCCGCCGTGGTCTGTTTAATCGACACAAATTGCGACAATGGCAGTGCTTGCCCAGATTCTGAAGTGACATACAGCTTATTCAACACTTTAAAATCACTCAGTTTGTCTAAGTTTACTTGCACTTGAATAGGATAAGTAAAACCATCGGTAGCATGTAAGTCCGCCGCCTTCACTGAGCCAAGGAAGGTAGAAAGCGCATTAGTGACATCACCATAACTCACACCTGAGAGGATAATGGCGTTGCGATCGATAGACAGATCGTAGCGTAGTTGATCCCTAAGCACTGAGTTACCCACGTTATTCAGGCCAGGATAATCCTCGAGTAACTTTTGCACTTTGGCGGCGGTTTCGCTGAGTTCGTCCTTATTCCGATCTAAGGTCGTCAGCTCTAAACGCAAATTATTGGCAATATTGAGATTATTCGCTGAGCGAATGCTAAACGACATGTTATAGGCAGAAACGTTTTCCTTTGATGTTGTAATCAAATCGCTGATCACATCATCTATACCCTCACTGCGCTCACCCCAAGGTTTGAGTAGCACATGGTTCACTGGCTCTCCCTCGATATAGGACAAGTTAGCCCCTACCGCAGGATGCTCGTCCATCACACCATTAAGCTCAGCATTGTGATTGAGATGATACTGCCGACCGACACCGGTAGGGCCATTAGACGCCACATCGATAAAGCCAGAGTCCTCCGCAGGCAAGAGTATTTTGGGTAATTGCCAGTAAGCAATACCCGCAAGACCCACCAAAACCACAGCCGCGCCAAACATCAAACGCTTGCGGACAAACCACTTATTCAGCTCATTGATATACAAATGATTTAACTGCTGCAGCGCATTCTCGACTCGACTAAACCATTTAGGGTGTTGCTCAGTAGTATTGATAAGATAGGCACTCATCATAGGCGACAAAGTCAACGCCACCACGCCAGAGATCATCACGGCCGCTGCTAAGGTAAAGGAGAATTGCCGAAACAGATCGGCGGTTAAGCCCGACATTAATCCGATCGGCAGATACACGGCGGCGAGCGTTAACGTCATCGCAATGATAGGGAAAATGATCTCCTGACAGCCTTTAATCGCCGCATTGAAAGGCGTTTCACCGTTTTCAATATGGCGATAGCAGTTCTCGACCACCACAATGGCATCGTCCACCACCAGGCCAATGGCCAAAATAATCGCCAGAATAGTCAACACATTGATACTAAATCCGAGCGCCGACATCACAGCAAACACCCCAATCACGCACACGGGAATGGTAATAATGGGGATCGATGCCGCCCGCAGGCTACCCAAAAATAACACCACAATCAGCGAAACTAAGATCACTGCTTCAATCAACGCAGAAAACCCTTCGTCGATGGAGGCTTCAATAAAATCAGCTTGGTTGTAGGCCAAGTTCATTTCTAAGCCTTGGGGTAAATGTTTTTGCATGCGTGCAATTTCGGCTTTAATGTTCGAAGCCACTGTCACTGGGTTAGCGTTGCTCAGCGGTAAAATCTGCAATGACATTGCACTATGTCCACCGATAGACAACATACTCGGCGACAGACTTTCCTCGCCCATCACCACATCGGCAACATCGGACACGCGGATGATCTTACCCTCGCTGACCTTAATCACCAGATCCTTCACGTCTTCAAGCGTTTCAACTTGATTCAAAGGGTTAATCGAGAAATCCCGCGACTTACCTTTGATCGCACCCGAGGTAAAACTGGCATTGTAAGAGCCTAACGTGCCCACCACATCGGCAGCTTTAATATTCAACGCCTTCATTTGTTCAGGATTGAGCCAGACTCTGACCGCCTTTTGTGAGCCGCCATAGGGCCCCCAAACAGCACCAACGCCTTGAACTTGTTTGAGTTGCGGTACTAACTGCTGGCTAATGTAGTCGTACATAGCCTGCTTTTCCATGCCACCCGCGTTCACAAAGGTGATGATATTACTGGCCGAATCTGTGGCCGAGGTATCGTCAGTGACTGTGGGCTTATCTATCATGCTCTGGGGGAAATCGTTAATCCCTTCGACGCCGCTACGCAACTTGTTCATTAAGTTGGTGTATTCAATATCGCTGGTGTCATCATTGAATTTAATCGTTAATGAGCAACGCCCCTCGCTACAGTCGGTCGACATAGTATCGACTTTATCTATGCCCGAAGCCGCTGCAATCAATTTATCGGCCACGTTGCTCGACATAAAATCGGCGCTCGCCCCTGCAATCGACGCATTCACAGATGCCGAGTGGGTGGTATGCTCAGGGAAGTATTGGATATCGAGTTTTTGAAAGGCAATCAAGCCCAGTAACACAGCCATAATACTGAGTACGGAGGCGAAGATAGGATGACGAATACAGACTTCGGGTAAACGCATTATTCAGCCACCTCAATATTTGGAGTAGCGCCTGAATCAGCACCTTTGTCAGCGCTTGATGTTGCCGCTTTATCTGCAGTGTTTCTATCCTGCACGACTTTGATCTTGCTATCGGACTTGAGGTTTTGCATACCCGTTTTAACGACTAAATCGCCTTCGGCTAAACCTTCAGTCACGACGGCATAACCGTCATTCGTATTTTGAGCGAGTTTAACCACTTGCTTTATTACGCTATCGCCCTGCACTAGCCAGACAAAACGTTCATCGTTATTGGCAATAATCGAATTTTGCGGCACTAACAGACGTTTAATCCCTAGACTATAGAACTGCTTGATGTTGGCGAACATGCCAGGAGCAAGCTTAAACTCAGGGTTTTCAAGGGCAGCATGCACTTCAACCCGTCCTGAGCTTTCATCTACCGCAGGGGCAACATAGTTAACTAACCCTTTGAATACCTTATTACCATAGGCCTCAACAGTCACATTCACCTTTTGGCCCTTTTGCGCCTTGCCTAAATCCTTCTGACTAATGGCGTAACGCACTTCGACCGGATTTAAACTATAGAGGGTGACTAAGGCCGTACCAGCACCAATTTGACTGCCGATAGACTGACTAAAGCTGGTCAACTGACCATCGAAGGGAGCCTTGATCAGGTAATCGTTCATGGTGGCTTGTTTCTGGCGAAAATCCGCATCGGCCAGATTCACATTTTCCCGTAGCTCATCCACATCTTGCTTAGCAAGCGCAAAGGGTTCTTTAATCAGTAAGTCTTCGATACGCTCCAGCTTAGTTTTAGCCAGTGCTAAGGTGCTCTTGGCTTTGTCTAAATCGGCCTTGGCTTTAATGTTGTCCTGCTCGGCAATCACTTGACCTTTAGTCACTTTGTCGCCGTTACTAAAATGAATCGCGCTAATTTTTTCGCTAGCATTAAAGTTCAGCGTGGCTGAATCGATAGCGTTGATTTTACCGACTTCATTCACTACATCGGCAAAGGACGTTTCTTTAACGGCCTCGACCGTCACAGGGATGATGTCGACCTTGTCCGCCGACATCACGGCCATAGGGGCTAAAGCGAAAACACTCGCCAGTAGAAACGGCAAAGGCGCGAATAAGGGCGCCTTTGGGAGATGATGGGGATGGCTTTTTAATGAAATATCGCATGCACTGCGTGCTCGTTCAGTTACTCTTTGTGTAAACAGCGTTCGTGTAAACATAGTATGCAAACCTATCGTTCTTACTATTCAACGGACATCCTATCCGACAACAGCAAACCGGATTGAACCCAAAACTAATACCAAGTCCCCCCAAAGTGCCTGTTTCAGCAATTTGAGGTTATTTGGGTATACAGCCTATAGGCTTAATCCCAGTCAGTGCCAGTAAAAACTCGGTTACACAACCAAACAAAACAATAACTTAACGATAAACTTAATAGTGAGCACTTAAATCACACAAACAACCATAAAATACAGCAAACTTGAAACAAGTGTAGAGCCAGCCTATTAGCAAGCCACTATTTACCTTTTAGCAGGGCTCCGATGGCCTTTTTCACGTCAGCAAAACAGGGGCGCTGAGCCACATCTAACTGCATGCACTCATCTTTAATCGCACTCAACTGTGTGTAGTACAGAGGGCCAATCGAGGCACTCACATAGGCAGATGCATCCACATAGGCCAATAGATCTTCAATCAAGCAACCAAGCGCCCGCACTTCAATAGCTTCTATCGCTAAGCGTTCTGCTGTCGATAGATTGCGTAAGTTTGATGCCGCACCAAAATCCCCAAACAATAAGCTCATCTGTTGATTAACCATAATATTATGGGCGTAGACATCACCATGGCTTACTTGTTTTGCATGCATGTGCGCCATCGCATCGGCCAACTGGTGTGTGATTTTGGCGACTTCATCAAGGCGAAATTCGCTACCTTCTTTAAAGGTATCGCGAGTGCAGGTGACAAGACTTGGTGGTAGCCCTAAGTTACTAAACCCTGGCGGAATTAGTTCCATTACTAAACCCAATTGATCTTTTTGGCTAATATGCGCCACGACCTTAATAAGGCAGGGATGATCACCCGTTGTGAGACAGCAATCTAACTCGTCAGCAGGATAACCATCGCTCGTCACTTCACCCTTAAAGAGTTTTACCGCAATCTGCGCCGCCCCCGTCGCGGCTATCATGGCTTGATTCAACCAATAGCCTCGATAAATGACCCCAGAAGCCCCTTCGCCAAGCTTTTCAGCCAACTTGATATCACCCAGAGTCACATTCGCCACTGTGGCCACATCGGCGTGGGGATCGACTAAGGTATGGCTGAATGGATTTCCCGCAAAGGCGAGCCAAGTCAGTTTGGGCAAACTGAGTAACCAAGCTGGCAGTGCGTGGAGTTGATTGGCCGATAAACGCACTAACTCTAAGTTGCGGCAATTGGCCATCGACTCGGGCAAGGTTGTTAAACGGTTACCCGCTAAAGCTAATTTTTGCAGACGATGTAAATCGCCCATGGCCGCAGGCAACGTCTCAATGAGGTTATCGGTTAGGATGAGCCAGCGGGTTTGCAGCGGTAATGCCGCAGCAGTCACTGTTTTGATTTGATTGGCCTTAAAGCCAATCATCTCTAAATTTGTGCATAGCCCTAATGCCTCAGGCAAATGTTCAAAGCGATTATTCGAGGCGAAAATTATCTTTAAATGCGATAAGCGGTGTAAATCCTCGGGCAAAGTGCTCAGTTGATTATTCGATAAATCGAGGATTTCGAGGGTATCAGCTAAATCAAAAATCTCCCGCGGGAACTCGGTTAAATCCTCAACCAATTGTAAACGTGTGATCCCTTGTAACTGCCCTGCCCTTAACTGCGCTAACGTCTGCACTTTGCTACCCAAGTCAATGAAAAATCGCGGCTATGGTAGCGTATAAATCGATAAAGCTAAACGCAGGATCTGCAATCAAAGGGCGGCACAATCGGCCTTAAGACAACTTTGATACTATAGGTAAAACTTGGGGGAGCTATCCAGAAACTCGAAAACAGATTAGCATGTGCACCAATATGGAATGCCCAGTCAACTCATCACAGGACAATCATGCGGACACATTTTCGCCAAACGCACTCTTTTACAGTGCTTATGCTTGCCATGCTAATGGCCCTACTGAGCGGTTGCGCTACAACATCAGCAAGCCCATCAACCACTGAATTCAATGCCACAGCAAGTGATATCAGTAATGATAACGACCACTCGCCACAACAGCATCAAACACCACCCGAAGTGGTTGAGCAGTACAGCGATGTATGGGAAAAGATCCAACACGCCAATACCATTGACGTCCATGATGATGCCGAAGTACGTAAACAGCGTAACTTTTTCGATGATAAACAAAAATTTATGAATCAGGTTGGCGATCGCGCCGAGCCATTCTTGTATTACATAGTCAGCCAGCTCGAAGCGCGTAACATGCCATTAGAATTGGCGTTATTGCCCATAGTCGAAAGTGGCTATAACCCTTTAGCACAAGCTAACGGCCCCGCAGGACTGTGGCAAATGATCCCTGCTACTGGACGTAATTTTGGCTTAACAGTGAATTCTGCCTACGATGGCCGTAAAGATGCGCTGGCCTCAACCGATGCAGTGCTCGACTATCTACAGCACCTATACGACACCTTAGACAAAGACTGGATTAACGCCGTCGCCGCCTACAATACCGGTGAGCTAGTGATCAAAGCCGCCATTGATAAAAACAAAGCCAAGGGTAAACCTACGGACTTTTGGTCACTGGGTATCCCCGCTAAACGAGTACAAACAGTCCCTAAGTGGCTGGCATTTATTCAAATTATTCGAAATCCCAACCACTACGGTTTAAAAGTCCCCCCTATTGCTAACCGCCCTTTCTTGGAAAGAGTGCCAGCACCTAATGGCGTAGATATTGGCCAGATTGCTAATGCAGCAGGGCTCAGCAAAGCAGAATTTAAAACCTATAACCCAGGCTTTCGCCAAGGTGTAATCCCCAGCAAAGGCAAATATCAAATCGCTTTACCACTGGAAAACATAGGTCATTATCAGGAAAATCAGGACAAGCTCTACGCTCAAAAACGCTATGACAGCCAAAGCTATATCGTCAAATCTGGCGACAGCCTAGGCACAATCGCAGCCAAGTTTGATATGTCAGTGAAAGCATTAAAACAGGCCAACAATCTGACATCTGACCGCCTAAAAATCGGCCAAGAGCTCACACTGTTAACGCCAATGGCGGGCAATGATAATGAGCCTGAACCCACTAAAACCAAGGCGAAGACAGATAAAAAAGTGAGCAATAAGTCGTCGACCAAAGCTAAAGCGACTACCTCAACATCGGCCGATAAACCTGCTGTAAAAGCGACCACTTACAAGGTGAAATCTGGTGATTCGCTGGATAAAATCGCCCGTAAGAATAAGGTTAAACTGGCTGACTTAATGAAGTGGAACCAGCTCAATGGCAAAAGCATTATTAAGCCAGGCCAAGAACTGAAAATTTCCGAATAACGATTGTAGTTTGAACGGCAAAAAAGCCCAACAAAGCGCGGTTCCCAAGCGCTGTGTTGGGCTTGTTTCTATCCCAATATCAGAGTTAACCGCCACAGCTCAGCGTTACTACTCAGTTGACCTAATCAATACTCCCGGACAATCATTCAAAAACAAACCATTCTAATTGCACGCCATTATTTTGTGTCTTTCTTCGCTAAACCAAGGGGATACAATTGCTGCTTAAACATGCCAACAGGCATGTAATCGCCCACGACACCATATTGCTCTGGCCACTCTTTCTGACCTCGAACTGCAGTCCCAAATAGGTAATCTAAAAAAGAAAAATGGGCAGCATAGTTACGGTCGATTGCCGCCTTATCAGAAGCATGGTGCCAATGGTGGAATTGCGGACTGACAATTAAATAACGTAGCCAGCCAAAGTTAACCTGCACATTGGCATGATTAAAGACCGCCTGCACGCCAACGATAATCACATAAATACTGATGATGTCTTTGGAGAATCCCAAGATAAAAATCGGCGTGAGCACTAAACAACGGGTAGCAATCAACTCAAACATATGTTGCCTTGAACCAGCCAACCAATCTAAATGTTTCGCGCTATGGTGCACCGAATGGAAGCGCCACAGGAAAGGAATTTCATGGTAGGCACGGTGCGCCGCATATTGCATTAAATCGGCGACCAATAAAATCAACAACAGTTGCAACACAAAGGGGAGACCCGCGATAAAGCTTTGCACTGTGCTGGAAATAGCCCAAGAAAAGGTCGACTGCACAAATTGGTTGGCCACCAATAATACAAATCCAATCGCTAAGTGATTCACCAAAAAATGGTTTAAATCCCCTTGCCACTCGGGTCTCAATATTGCTTGTTCTGGTTTATGGGGTAGCCATTTTTCGATAAAAATGAAAATTAAGGTTGAACCTAATAAGTCTAAAATAAACCAATCTAAACCCAGTGAGACCTTATGATTAGCAAAAGGCTCGACCTCAACTTGATGACCACCAAAGGCAATCGCTAAACTCACAAATACCCAAGCCGCAAAGCCGAAACGCTTATTTTTATTTCGAATAAAATTCAATAAACCTAAACTGCCCGATACCACTAAGGCGACAAATATTAAGCTGCGAATAACATCGACATTATAGCTTTGGCGTAATTCTGGAGTAGTGAGATATTCGGGAAAATGAAACGCCAATACACCCAGAAACGATAATATCGCTAACATACACGCTATAGTACCGCTAATACTGCCTTCACCAATTTGGAAATGGCCGTCTTTAAATCCTTTACTCATCACAGTGAACTCCTTTTCCTATATTGCTCGCGTTATTCATACCACAGCGTTATACACATCACAGCAATGCTCGGCTTAATTTTTGCCGTTCAGCCTACATTAACCCCGCAGCCACAATCAATAAAAAGTGAATGCTAAGACAATAATGCTCAATCTACTAAGCACACTAAAACGAGCACACAAAAACAGCCAAAAAAAGCGCTACCTAAGTAGCGCTGTTTTATTAGAGCCGTTCACTCACCATAGCGGTTAGATCTTAATCAAGTTATAACCAAAACTAGTGGAAGGATCTTTATTCAGCACCATAGTCACATTGTCTTCATTGCTGAAATCCATTAAATCGGATGCATAGACAACGGTTTTAGTACCGTTTTCCACAGCGATAACCTTAATAGAATATTCGCCAGCTGGCACAGTCAATGACTGAGGGCTTGCTGGATTGACTGCGGTGATCTTATTTACAGCCGTTTCAATCGTGTCATTTGCCTTTAAGAAATACACGGTTAGATTGCTTTTATCGGCAAAACTCACAATGTCGAACTTAAAGCTATAGGGACTTGGCGTCTGAGTTTGCTTCATCTCCATCGCCTTCACTTGGCTGCCCTGCTCGGTCGTTTGCTCATAGATGAAGATGGTTTTAATGTCATCTTGGTTAAGGGTGATCAACACGTTATCGAGCAATTTATTTTGCGTACCGTGGTCGAACACACTCACACCAAAATCATTAAACTCAGCACCTTGATAGCTCGTCACCCCAAAAGATGGCACTTCGCTAAACAGAGTATCTTGCTTACTGCTAGCCACTTTCACATCGATAATGTGCGAACCTAAACCGTTAAAGACGCGATAATCGACACTCGCTTCTAATGCTACATGATTGCGAACATTGGTGGTTGAATCGACACTGTCCAAGGTGATTTTTGAATCCGAAGCACCAAAACCTTCGCGGATAATCAGCTTATAAGGCACCTTAGAACTGAATTTAATGTTCGCAGTTGTATAAGAAACATTCATTGTTCCCGCTGGTGCGAGGTAAACCTTATATTCACCCGTATCCATCACTTGCGGCTGCGACACTTCACCGTAGGCCACACTGCCTAACATCACGGCATCGGCAAAGGTTTGGGTCGACTTAGAAACATAAGCGTCAAAGGCTTGGGCATGTACAGCAGTATTGGCAATCAAGAGCTGCATTTTACTGTTTTCAGCCACTTCGTTGAGCTTATCGAGTTCAGTGCGAGAATAGTTGATATTAAGTAATTTAGGTTCGGTAAAATCACCATGTAATACAAAGAAATGGTCCGTTGCAACTTTCAAATCGATATTTTCTTTATAAATAGAGATATCTTTATCAGAGGCATCCTTAGCCATCACTTCAATCGCAGTTACGCCAGCCGTCGACGTAAATCGCGGCATAGTGTCCCCATAGATCACACTTTCATAGGTTTTATCGGCAACTTTGAGTGCAGTAGCAGTGCTTCCAGCTGAAGCATTATAAAATTGCACATAGGTGGCATTTTGATCTGTGCCCTCTTCATTATTATCATCTGAGCCACATGCCGTTACCGCTAAACAGGCAACAGCCACCGCAGCGAATCCCTTTAGCTTACTTTTTATCATTGTTTCCCTCATTAGCAGACAAAAATTCAGTTCAATCTACGCAGTTATACAATGACAACAATGGCAATTTCCACTAAAAACAAAAAACAAATATTTTACAAACTCAAACACTTAACAAACATTTCAATAACACACTAAAAAGTGATACAAACCACACTTTTCAGGCCCTTAATTGATACAAATGCGGCTGCTGATACTTTTGCTCGCCTCTCAAAAATTCTGCTCCAGTGGAAAATGACTGTTCTATCGAACACCTCTCTTTTAGGCTTAAAGCGACTATGGATAAACTATCCTCAGACGGTACAAACCTTGTTCGACTAATGCGATTAGGTTACTCTCGCATCGCCAATTAAGCCTTTGGGATGGATAGGATTTGCAAGGGATTCTCAACTACTACAAACAATGTTTTCAACACGATAGTGCCGAAATCAATCTCTGGTCTAGCCACAAGCTTGCCGAGCAAGATCAGCTATTACTCCAACATGAAGACGAGTTAAGCAGTGGCTTCCTACCCCGCTTGCCAGTGCCATTTGCTCCCGCCAGTGCATTACTAGCACGTAGCGCTTTGTATTTACGCGAAAAGGTATTATTGCACTGCTGTCTGTTTTTCTGCGGCACAGTCGACCTTAATGGCGAAAAACGAAAAGTCGTGACACCACTCCTTTATCGAGAATGCCAATTGCAGGCTGACGGCGATAATCTCTACCTAGAGAGCAATAACACTCTAGCTGGCAGCGGACCATTCACTATCAATGAAGCTCTATTAGAAAAATTAGTCGTTGAAGGACATAGCCTAAGCCAAGATTTACGCGATAATCCAACGGATGTCAGTGGCTGGATAGCTTGGCTGCGGGCGGGCCAAGCCGATGTCGATACCAGTCATTTATTGCATTTTCCCAAGCTGATCGATGAGGCTGAATTCACTAGCTTATGCCGTAAACGTGGGCAGTTTCTTGTCAGTCGAAGCCAAATCATTTTGGCAGAACGTTCGATCGCAAGTCGCGGCATTTTGCACGAACTCGACAAACTAATGACAGCGGCTGAACCATCAGCACCGCTTAAAGCGCTATTCGCAGAAACACAACAAACAACATCAATCAGCGCCAGTGAAGACACGCAAGAGGCTTATCTTCCTGGGCTGTTAAGCCGCGCGCAAATTCAGGCCTTAAAGATTGCGGCCAATCATACTTTGGGGCAGATCTCAGGCCCGCCGGGAACAGGTAAGAGTTACACCATAGCCACTGTGGCAGCAGAGCAGGTATTAAGGGGTAAATCTGTCCTCATCGTCGCCCACACTGATGTTGCTGTTGATGTGATTGCCGATAAATTGCAACAACAATTCCAGCTTGGGAGCAGTCTTATTCGAGCCGGCTCGCCGCAGTTTATAAAAGTCCTTAAAAACCAGATTGATGAAATGCTCCATGGTCAGCACCCTGCATCTGATGAGGCCGTCTCGGATAAGTTGCTACTCAATGCAAAACAACAACTTAATACTGTGACTCGTCAGCAAGTCAAAATGGAAGCGGACTTTATACGTCATTGCCGCCATGCCATACGTCGCGGCCAAAAACTGGCGACCTTACAACAAGGACAATCCCGTTGGCGCTTAGGATTTTACAACTGGGCTTACCGTGCAGGTATAAAAAGGTTTGCCCAGCAATGGAATGAACTCGATAAATTAACGACACTGATAGCGCAAAAAGAAGACTTAAGCCTCAAATACTTACAATTGGCAACTCACTATCGATTAAACCAATTACTCAAACATAAGCGCAGTACACTGGTGAGTTTTGCCAGTGCGTTACGCGCCCGCCAGTCCGCTAAGCAACTCGACGGTTTCTACAAAACGGATTTTGATGCCTTAAAGCAAACCTTTCCCATTTGGTTATCGAGCCTTGCCAGCTTGCATAAAGTGCTGCCCATGGAGCAGCAAATGTTTGATCTAGTGATTATTGATGAAGCCACCCAAGCCAATATTGCCGCCTGTTTACCGGCCTTGCAGCGGGCAAAAGCGGCACTGGTGGTGGGCGATAGCAAACAGCTGCGCCATTTCTCGTTTTTGTCCCGCGCAAAACAAACCCAAATCCAGACCCAACTCGGACTCGCCCCAGATTGTCGCGGCCTAATGAGCTACCGTGATGCCAGTATGCTCGACTTAGTATCGCAATCCCTTGCGAGCCAATCCCAAGTGGTATTTTTAAATGAGCATTTTCGGAGTAAACCTGAGCTGATCCAATTTAGTAATCAGCAGTTTTATCAAGGCATGCTGAAGATTATGCAGCACAGACCTTGCACAAGCTCTGGGCACTTACACAGAGTCCATGTGACTGGCAGCCGTGATAGCAAGGGCATTAACGCCATAGAAGCGGAGGCATTAATTCAAAAGTTAGCTCAACTGATTGATGAACAAGAGAATGCATTAGTGCCCGCCAGCATTGGTGTACTATCCTGCTTTCGCAATCAGACGGAGTATTTATCCCAGCAAATTCTCGCACGCTTTAGCGCACTACAACTCGAGCGTCACCAATTACGGATTGCCACACCCTTTGGATTTCAAGGTGAGGAACGCGATATTATGCTGCTGTCGTTTAGCATTACGGCCAACGACAGCCGCGCCGCCGTGTATTTAAATCGCGAAGATATGTTCAATGTCGCCATCACCCGCGCTAAACAAATGCAGTGGCTATTTTTATCGGTACAAGCGCATGAGCTCCCCAACAATAATTTACTGGCAACTTACTTAGCATCGGCGGGCCAATTTCAAGCGGCACACAATTATGTCGATTCCCTCGATACCTTCGGCCAGTCTGTGGCACTCGCGATTGAAGAAAAAGGCATAACTGTCTGGCGAGCCTACCATATGGCGGGGCTAGAACTGGATATTTTATGTCGCTATGGTAACCAATATTTAGCAATAGATTTAATCGGTTACCCAGGACCTTGGGCGGACTTTTTCGATATTGAACTGTATAAACTCTTACAGCGCGCGGGCATTAAACTTATCCCCGTCAGTTACGGGCTATGGTGCCAACAGCGAGAACTTTGTATCCAACATATTTGTCAGCAATTGGGTATTACCCAAACAAGTTAATGCAGTAAATAACAGCCTTAATCATGCTGTTGATAAATCGCTTTTATCTTGCTTCGCAACCAATTGATTTTAGGGTTGTGGCTGTTTCTCTTATGCCAAATCAAGGTAAAAGGAATGGCGAGTTTATCAAGATATTCGCCACTTATCGGGATAGGGCGACTGACTAAGTCAGGGTGTAATTGGCGAGCATATTGCTCACAATATTGTGGTGCAATTGCCATCATGCTGTGGTGAGGCTCTGCCGCGACAAACAGTGACTGCTCAAAACTGGCCAAGGTCAGCACAATATTACGGCTTAACCCAAGCTCAATAAGCACATCATCTAAGGCCCAAGTTTCACTCTTTTCCCACAAGATATTGATATGCGAATATTTAAGAAAGGTGTCTATATTCCACTCTTCCTGCAAGGCGGGATGATCGCGGCGCAAATACACCTGAGGAAGATCGGTAAATAAAACCTCAAAATCGATAAAATAGGGTAATAAATCAAGGGATTCCTTGGAACGTGGATGACTTTCTCGGCCGGTAAAACCCATATCCGCTTCACCACGCACAATCGCTTCGAGTGAATCGTAATCCCAATTTCGTACCTTCACCTTTGCATCAGGGTATTGAGTATAAATGGCCTGAGTCAGCTCATTAAGCATGATAAGCAACAAAGGCGACTCAAGCATCAACTCGAAGGTGAGCCCTTTGGTCATCTCGTCACCGCGCTTAGCCATCAGTTGCTTACCCATTTGCAACCATTCGGATAACTCCTGCTCCATACCGTGAGCCAATGGCGTTAACTGAAATCCCTGCGGCGTTTTGACAAATAAGGGATCGTCAAACCAATCCCGTAATTTGGCCAGCGACTTACTCACTGTGGATGGCGTGACATTGAGCTTTTTGGCAGTCTTAGAGACACTCCGCTCCTGTAATAAAAGCTGCAAAATAAACAATAAGTTAAGATCAAGCCGACTCAGGGATTTGGTCATTAAGTACAATTTCCGGCAATTTAGGAACCGCTAAGATCAGTGTAATGCTCACCAGCGCACCGACAGCGAGGATCACTAATAATATATTAATCGCACTCACTTCGAGCAGACCCATCACCCAAATATATAAAGCTGAAGTACACACTTGGGCAATTCCCAGTAATGAGCTGGCAACTCCAGCACGAGTAACAAATGGACTCAGCGCCTGACTCATGGTGACCCCAAATCCAATCGAAAAACCGGAACAAACAAAAGCAAAACCTAACAGGTTGAATGACTGACTAACCCCGCCCAATTGAGTCAAGATAAACACCAATGCCGCGGCGGCAAATAATGTCTGAGAGAACAAAATTAATGATTTTTCTTTAAACAGGTTAAGTAAAAAGGGCGTCGAAAATGAGGCCACCATACTCACAAATGCTGTCATAGCCATAGTGTTGGAATATTGCCCACGGTCAAACCCCATCTGCCCCATGATCAACATGGGAGAGACATTTACATAGCTTAAAATCGTTGTCACACCTAAAGTCGTTATCACCACGCGACTGAGAAAAAACCGCTGTTTAAAGGATTCTTTATATCCACCCGACTCAACTGTGGTGTGAAATTGCGGTTTAGGATAGGTTTCGCGCAATACAAAAATACACAGGGTTAATACCATTAATCCCATCCCCGCCATAGTGTTAAATAGGCTAGGCCATGGGAATTTAAGCATAATTAAATGGCCTATCACAGGTGCTATCACTGGGATAATGCAAGTCACGCCATTGACCATAGAGAGCACTTTTGCTCGGCGCTTATCGTCTAATACATCACGCAAAATCGCAAAAGCCACAACATAGCAAGAACCCGCACCAATGCCTTGTGCAAAGCGTGCCATTAAAAAGAGATCACTGGTTTGCGCACTACCGGCAAAGTAAGAGGCAATAGCAAACAGCAATGCGCCAAACAAGGTAATGGGTTTACGCCCAATCCTATCTGCTAAGCTCCCCGCAAACAGCATAGTGGTCGCCATGCCCGCAAGATACACAGAAAAAGCAATATGCAGCTGCGCCTCACTCGCCCCTAAATCCTGCGCAATTTGCGGCAAACCGACCAAGTACATATCTATCCCTGTCGGGTACAAAAGCACTAGACAAAAACTGCACAATAGATATCGAAACATATACCTCACCCCATTAGCCATCTCACACATAAGTTGCGCCTAGCCTAGTTTCACTCGCACAGATCTGTGAGTGGCATTTTCGACAACAGGTATTTCCATTGACGACCTATGGGTGGGCATAACACCACGAACGTGAAAGAAAAGTTGGTAAAAGAAGATAGAGGAGGAAAGGGGTAGAAAAATATCCCCAGCGGTTTACGACCACAGGGGATATGTCGGTGAATGATCAGTCTACTATTCTATGAGCCCAATACTCATTGCTGAGGTTCTGGCGGTGCAGGAAGGACTTGGATCATTAAACGGCTATCATCTTGCAGATATTGCTGCGCCAATTTATTAAGTTCTGCAACTGTCATCTGCTGCGCTAACGCTTGCCTTTGTTTAAAGGCAGCAAAACGACCAGGATGACTCTGGGCAGTTGAGGTGAGATCTAACCAAAAACCATTGGTTTGCGGCGCAGCTTGCATCCACTCAAGTACAGGTTGGCGGGCTCGATTAAATAAGTCCTCACTGATCCCCGAAGGCGCTTTAACTTGCTTAACTGCGGCGGTGAAATACTCGGCAACCGTTGGCAACATGGCTTGAGTCGTCACGCTAAACAAACCTAAGTAACCATAACCGCTGGCATTGAAATCGTTATAAGAAAAGGCCGATGGCGAATAACTCGCGCCCGCCTTCTCCCTCACGTTTTCCGTTAATAGAATGCTTAGCACTTGCTCCAGCAGACCCAATCCCGCGTGTTGACTCAAGTGAGTCATGTCCGTTGTAGGCCACACCATGGCAAGTGCCGCCATATCCAGTTGACCATAATGCGTTAATGTTTTCTGAACGGGCACTTTCGGAAACACAGGTACTATCGACTGAGCATTAGCAATAGGGCTGCGCTTAATGGCGCCAAGTGTTTCAGTCACAGCAGCAATGGCACTCGCTTCGTCAAAATCGCCCACAATAGCGAGTTCAATCGCCCCTTGCTCGACGGCCGAATGGAAACTCGGCGCTAATTCTCCAAAGTGACGTTTGAGAATTTCTTCAGGCTCACCATAACCATAACGTTTATCACCATTATGGGAGATACGGGCAAACTGATTAGAAAACTCAGATTGTGGGTTGCTATGAATACTTTGTTGCTCGGCAATCACTTGTTCACGAAACAATTGCTCAGCCTGCTTATCCATACCTGGCTCAATTAAATAAGCCGTCATTAAGCCAAGCTGCGTGCGAAGCTCTGCGGCATTAGTGCTAATCTCGCCGCCAAAACTTTGCTCACGCAGGCCTAAGTTGATGGAAATATCTTGCCCAGCAAAAATATCCTGCAGACTGTCATAATCATGGGCCTTGAGTCCCCCCTGCACAAACGCACTGTTAAACAGATAAGACAAACCATCCAACTCAGGGAATGGCACTTCACCAAAGCCAATGTTTAGGCTGACCAATGTGGTGCCTTTATTAAAGTTGGTAGGCTTAAGATTAAGGCGCACGCCATTGGCAAATTGCAGTTGGCGAATCCCCGTTTCCTTATCGCGACTGTCGGCCACTAACTTGCCTTGCTCGCCAAACTGAGTATAAGCAAACTCATCAATCGCCTTGATTGCTGGTGCGCTCACCGCTTGTTTACGGCTTTTCTCGTAGCTGGCGATAAGCTGTTTTTCAGCATTTTCAATGGGCTTATTGCTGGTCAGATACAAATACGGCGTGGCGTTCCATGTTTGATTAAACACTTGGCTTAGCTTTTGCGGTGTCACTGTTGGCATTATTTTTTCAAAAAATGCGAGCTGCCAATCAGGTTCGACAGGGACGCGATTGCCCGCCACCGAATACACTAGACTCTCGGCAATATTCACACTGTGAATAGTACTGCTCCCCGCGACACTTAGCTGATATCCCTTATGCATACGTTTGATTTGCTGGTCAATTTCCTGCTGGCTAAAACCAAACTCTTTTGCTTGACGCAGGGTTTTCTCCAAGAGTGCGATTCCCTCTTGCCAGTTATTTTCCTGCGTACCTAGGCTCATTTGTGTGCCATAGGCAATATCAAACTGCGGCCCAACCTGCAGGTTTACACCATATAAACCTTGGCTATGCAGTAATTGCGACTCCATACGGCGATACAAGATGCCGTGGGCAAGCTCGAGCAACATTTCCTGCTCCCGCACAGCAGGGTTATCGGTAATCGCTGAGATGGGTTTTAGCATGCCAAGGGAAACTGACGTTGACAGACTTTGATCAAAAAATGCCGCCGCATCGACACTTTGGCGCTCTGCGACAGTACCAATAGCTTGTTCCTTGGTTTTAGCGGCCAAAGGCGCGGCTTTCCAACTGGCAAACTGTTGTTTTATCTTTTGTTCTACCGCGGCCACCTCGATATCACCCACCACAATTAAAGTGGTGCGTGAGGGCGTATAAAAACGCTGATATAAAGACAGCAACGCCTCACGATTGGCATTACTGATACTGTTCGCCTCACCCACAGGGAAGCGCTTTGACAGCAATGTGTTTGGCATTAAAAACTGTAATTGGTTACGGTAATTCTCAAGATCCGCACCGCTACGTTCACGTAGCTCAGACAACACTACCGCTTTTTCACGTTCAATTAGCGCTGGGTCGAGTAATAGATTACTGCCAATTTCTCTCATTAAAAACAAAGCAGTATCGATTTTATCTTGGCTATTACTTGGCAAGTTGAATTGATAGACCGTCTGCTGAAACTCAGTCACTGCATTGGTATCGGCGCCAAAACTCAGGCCAAGGCGCTGCAATGTCGGCATCATCTCCCCCGCCGCCAATCCGGTCGATCCATTAAAGGCCATATGCTCAAGAAAGTGCACTAATCCTTGCTCGGTATCAGACTCAACCAAAGAGCCTACATCCACTCGCATCCGCACTATGACCGCTTGCTCCGGCGTCTTATTGCTCACCAATAAATAACGCATACCATTGGCAAGTTCACCGGTATGGACCCGCTCACTCATAGGCAAGCCTGTCGTTCCCATCCACAGCGGATCTTCACTCGCCTGCAGTGGCAAAACCATACTCAAAAGCGCCAGCAGTAACCACTGACGCACAAAACTAATTACCTTGAAATTGTTCATTAAAATTCGCACTTTTCCCCCAAAATCAAACAAGAAACCTAGGAAGCGCTCACCTATGTTTCAGATAAAATAAGCTTTCACTATAGTACCTAAAGCACTTTAAGTCACAAAATCAATACCTTATGCCGTACTAAAAATAGTTTATCGCCTTGATATATAGTCAGAATATGCCGAAAAATAATGAGCGAGGAAGGAAGCTGAAACAGCTGTGGATTTAATGGTTACTGTGGAATGGTATGCATATATTAGTGAGATATTGAGTGCTTAATTAGCCAAGCCCTTTCTTAAATCTAATTACAGAGCAATATCTTGATTGAAAATCTGAGTTGAACCCTCACAATTTTGGCTTTAAAAATCACAACACTGTTTAGATATTTCGGCTCATGGCCTCGTGAAAAAACCACTTCACAGGTAAGCCATTAATGCAAAATGCAAAAGCCCTACAAATATTCGCAGGGCTTTTGTTTTATCACGCAGCTGATTCTTAAAACTGTTGAAACCAACGTTGGATCTGTTGTGGATCTTTGCTTTGTGTTAACGACAGCATCAGTAAAATGCGGGCTTTTTGCGGGTTAAGATTACCTGCGGCGATAAAGCCATATTTAGCATCGTCTATCTCGGCATCAAGCGTGGTTGCGCCTGTGGGCACTCGACTAGAGCGAACGACTAAGGTGCCTTTTTGACTCGCCTTAGCTAAGGTGTCAAATATTGAGTGGTAAATATTACCATTACCTACACCGGCGCTGACTATGCCATCAAAACCCGCTTCAACCATAGCTTTGACAGGTAAATCGCTGGCATTAGCGTAGTTGTAGACAATCCCTACCTGTGGCAGCTTGTCGAGTTTGCTAACATCAAAAGGCGTTTGCCTTGTATGTTGACGCTCAGTTTTGCCCATGTATTCAATCTTGCTGTTATGGATAACGCCAAGCGGGCCAAAGTTAGGCGCGGCAAAAGTGTGTACACCTGTAGTGTTAGTCTTAGTCACATCGCGGGCATTCAATACGGTATCGTTCATCACCACTAACACGCCTCGACCTTTAGATTCGAGGTTAGCGGCGGTCGCGACTGCGTTATACAGATTCATCGGGCCATCGGCACTCATGGCAGTTGATGGACGCATTGCCCCAACCAGTACTACAGGCTTATCGCTCTTGATGGTGAGATTTAAAAAATACGCCGTTTCCTCTAAGGTATCAGTACCATGGGTAATGACGATACCGTCGACATCTTTATCAGCCAATAGCAAATTGATGCGCTTGGCTAAGGCTAGCCAAACTTTATCGTTCATATCCTGCGAACCGATTTTAACCAGTTGCTCACCTTGAATATCGGCAAGTTGTTTCATTTCAGGCACGGCCGCAATTAAGCTACTAATGCCCACTTCACCAGCCTGATAGTTAGACTCAGTAGCCGATTGTCCGACTCCCGCAATAGTGCCGCCCGTGGCAATAATACGTACCTGTGGAAGCGCCTGCGCCGCGGAGGAGAGAAATAACCCTAAAGTGACCGAGAGCAAAAGCTTACGCATTGGAAAATTCATGCTTACATCCTTTGATTAATAATAAACGCCCACAGTGTGCACTATTGTCTAAGCCTCACTGTGATAGCTCTCACTAAAATGAAATAACAGATTTAGCGTTATCTAATTGATTATTTAAACTTTAAGGAAAACACCATGCATTTATTATTGAGTAGATTTAACTAATCAATGATTATTCGCTATTGACGCGGTGACAATTAAATATCGTATGGTTTATTTAAATTTAAAAATACTTGAATAAATATGTCGCCGATTGGTTAACGAATAACAAATCTATAGCTAATTTGCATCAAAAAGTAATGGCTCACACTAGTGATCCGAGTTGAGAGACTTATCTAAGAAACAAAAGAAATACACTATTTCAAACAGTTAAGTGATCACCATCCTAATCCTGTTATTGCCAAAGCGTTAAGATCTACTTCGATAGTCAAGGAGACGATTCTCCTTCATGTTTTCGATGAGTTATTCTTGATGTGTTACGTATACTTATTGTACACATCCACAACTCAATACTCGGAGATATATCTTACTATTAATTGGATTTAATAGGATCGAAATGAAAGATACTAATAGCGTACGGATCGAAGAAGATTTATTGGGCACGAAAGAAGTTTCCAATGAATTTTATTATGGCATACATACATTGCGTGCCATCGAAAACTTTAAGCTGAGTAATCAAAAAATTTCCGATGTACCTGAATTAGTCCGTGGCATGATGCTAACAAAAAAAGCCGCTGCCATGGCTAACAGTGAATTAGGCGCTGTAAGTCCTGAAATCGCTGACAAAATTATTGAAGCGTGCGATCTGATACTTACAACGGGTCGATTTGTTGATCAATTTCCGGTCGATGTTTATCAAGGAGGCGCAGGCACTTCAGTCAACATGAATACCAATGAGGTATTAGCCAACGTTGCACTGGAAATCATGGGGCTAGAAAAAGGCCGTTACGATGTCATCAACCCTAATGACCATGTTAATAAATGCCAATCGACCAACGATGCCTATCCAACAGGTTTCCGTATTGCGGTCATCAACAGTACCGATATTCTGTTAGATGCATTAACCGACCTTATCAGCGCTTTCGACACTAAAGCCACAGAGTTTAAAACCATCTTAAAAATGGGCCGCACTCAATTGCAAGATGCCGTGCCTATGACCTTAGGCCAAGAGTTTCATGCCTTTGCTGTTACATTGCGAGAAGAAATTAAGTCCATCAAGCGTTGCCAAGAGCTGTTGTTAGAAGTGAACTTAGGCGCAACCGCCATTGGTACAGGGCTCAATACGCCTGTCGGTTATTCTGCATTAGCCATTAAGTATCTGGCAGACATTACTGGCCGCGCCTATGTGCCAGCGGAAGATTTAATCGAAGCGACATCCGATTGTGGTGCCTACGTTATGCTGCACAGTGCAATTAAGCGTATGGCGATTAAAATGTCCAAGATTTGTAACGACCTACGCTTACTTTCATCAGGTCCACGTACAGGTCTGAAGGAGATTAATCTTCCTGAGCTGCAAGCGGGTTCCTCCATCATGCCAGCCAAGGTTAACCCTGTGATCCCTGAGGTCGTCAATCAGGTTTCCTTTAAGATTGTCGGCAACGATATCACTATCACTATGGCCGCCGAAGCAGGCCAATTACAGCTTAACGTAATGGAACCTGTTATTGGGCAGGCGATGTTTGAGTCGCTCAGTTTGATGGGTAATGCCTGTATCTCCCTGCGTGAAAAATGCGTTGAAGGTATCACAGCCAATCCAGAGATCTGCATGGCCCATGTGATGAACTCTATCGGGATCGTGACCTACCTTAACCCAATCATCGGCCACCATGAAGGTGACATCATAGGCAAGATTTGCGCCCAAACGGGTAAAAATGTCCGTGAAGTGGTACTCGAACGCGGTTTGTTAACGGTTGAAGAACTCGATGACATTCTCTCAGTTGAAAACCTGATGAATCCTAAATATCAGGCTAAACGCAATACTAGCAAAGCCAAAGTGTAACTCAGTGGGGCTGGGGAGCCTTCCCCAGCCCACAACTCGATGATTCAAGAATAAGCATGCGCAGAGTGAATATGCGCAGGCTATTGAAATTAAAAATAAAATAGAGTTAACACTATGATTATATTAGAGATAATTATCGTCCTCGGGGCTATTTACCTTGGTGCAAGGATGGGTAGCATGGGAGTCGGCTTCGCTGGCGGTGTCGGGGTACTGATACTGACCGCGGGGATGGGACTCAAACCGGGCAATATCCCGATTGACGTGATCCTCATCATTATGTCAGTTATCACCGCGATTGCGGCCATGCAAGTGTCTGGAGGGATGGATTATTTAGTCTCACTGGCAGAAAAATTATTACGTAAGCATCCCAAACAAATCACCTTTCTGGCCCCTGTCGTCACCTATTTCATGACACTCTTTGCGGGTACAGGCCACACAGCATTCTCCACCTTACCTGTTATTGCCGAAGTCGCAAAAGAGCAAGGCATTCGCCCCTCTCGCCCCTTATCTATTGCCGTTGTCGCATCTCAAGTCGCCATTACCGCCTCACCGATTTCAGCGGCTGTCGTGTTCTTCTCAGGCATCTTAGAGCCGTTTGGCGTAGATTATTTAGTACTGTTAGCCGTTTGTATTCCCTCAACTTTCCTCGCCTGCATGGTCGGAGCCGTTGTTGCCAACTTAATGGGTAAAGAACTGGCCGATGATCCTGTCTATCAAGAACGCTTAGCCAAAGGTTTAGTCAAAACACGCGGTAAAACTGAGATCAAAATTAAAGCTGGCGCGAAACGATCTGTGATGATTTTCTTGCTGGCGATTGCGGCTGTCATGGCCTATGCCACTGCGATATCTGACAAAGTCGGTTTGATTGTTGACCCTGTATTGCCACGCGACGCCGCCATTATGGTGCTGATGCTTACGGCAGCTGCCGCTATTACGATTTTCTGTAAGTTAGACGCAAGCGAAATCTCTAATGCGGCCACCTTCAAGTCAGGCATGTCAGCCTGTGTTTGTGTGTTAGGTGTGGCTTGGTTAGGCGATACCTTAGTGTCGAATCATATTGAGGAAATCAAAGATTTAGCTGGCACCTTACTGCAAAGTCAGCCTTGGTTATTATCGGTAACCTTATTCTTTGCCTCCATGCTGCTCTACTCCCAAGGCGCGACAACAAAAGCGCTGATGCCCGCAGCCTTAGCTATTGGCGTAAGTCCATTAACTGCCGTTGCCTCTTTCGCCGCCGTCAGCGCGCTGTTTGTATTACCGACTTACCCCACGCTACTGGCTGCGGTCGAGATGGATGATACTGGCTCGACACGGATTGGTAAGGCGGTATTTAACCATCCGTTCCTGGTCCCTGGCGTTGTGACGATTGCCACCAGTGTGGCATTGGCCTTTCTGTTTGGCGGCATGATGCTGTAGCTCAATTTTACCCTAAGTGCTCTCAGGGCTAATGCCTACAAATGGATTAACCCTCTTCTTTTAATCTGTATCTATAGACTTTGTTTTGGCGTGATGCAGGTACATTCACGCCATAACAAATCGAGTAAGAGGTGAATTAATGTCAGCAAAAACGCGTGTTCCTACCGCCATTAACGGCGGACCATTTGGCCAAGCTTGGTCGGCTAAAGCAGACTGCTTACAAAGTGTGACAGGGCTTATATTAGGTATTTTTCTCTTATTTCATATGCATTTCGAGGCGAGCATTTTATTTGGTAAAGAAACCTTCTTTCACATGGTGCAATTCTTAGAAGGCAGTATGTTTAGCTCGACGGGTCATGGCTTCCCCATAGTGACCCAGATCATTTCAGTCATTATGCTCGTGATTGTTGCAATACATGCCGCAACTGCACTACGTCGTTTCCCTGTGCAATTAGGCCAATGGCGAGCGATGCGTGGCTTCATGTCGACTATCAAGCATAGAGATACCCAAGCATGGTTCTGGCAGATGATCACCGGTTTCTTACTGTTTTTCTTAGTGTCAGCCCATCTTGCCACTATGATTTTAAACCCTGATATTGGCCCTCACCTTTCGGCCGAACGGGTTTACCACGATAACGCTTGGCTCTTATACGTGGTGTTTTTACCTATCGTGTTATTCCACGGCATCGTTGGTTTATACCGAGTGATATTAAAGTGGGGTGTGAGTAGTAACCGTCCACTTATCCGCACTATAGCGCAAGTATTGATCGTCTATTTATTGTGTTTAGGCACATTAAGCCTAGTGACCTATATCAATATTGGTATCGAATTAGTTTTGCCAGTACAACCGTTTATTCCTCAGTAATGGGCATGACGCTATCGGCGCACCTAGCCTATATAGCAAGACAAACAACATACGGATCCTCCTCTGATACATAGTTGCAGCGCATCTATGCCCGAGGAGCGCAATGATAAATCCATGAAATGTTATCTAAATTATTAGATAAGGATCTGATTTGAAAATCATTTATACAGACTCATTAGTCATTGGCGCAGGATTGGCAGGCCTTAGAGTCGCGATTGCCACCAAAGAGCGAGGCCTAGATACCTTAGTGCTATCGTTAATTCCCGCAAAACGTTCACATTCGGCCGCCGCACAGGGCGGAATGCAAGCCAGCCTAGGCAATACCGTTAAAGGCATGGGCGATAACGAAGACATTCACTTTCAAGACACAGTAAAAGGTTCTGACTGGGGCTGCGATCAAGACGTCGCACGCATGTTTGCCCACGTTGCACCAAAAGCGATCCGCGAACTCACCAACTGGGGAGTACCTTGGTCGAGAATATCCGCCGGCCCACGTGAAGTCATCATGAACGCGCAAAGGGTAACGCTCAATGAGGCTGAAGAAGCTCACGGCCTGATCAATGCCCGCGATTTTGGTGGCACTAAAAAATGGCGTACCTGTTACACCGCCGATGGCACTGGCCACTCTTTGCTGTACGCGGTCGATAACCAAGCTATCTCCATGGGCATTCCAGTACACGAACGAATTGAAGCACTGTCGCTGATCCATGACGGTAAGCGTTGCCATGGAGTCATTGCCCGCTGTTTAGTCACAGGTGAATTGCGCGCTTATGTGGCCAAATCCACCACCATCGCCACTGGCGGTTATGGCAAGATTTATGAAATATCGACCAATGCCACCATCTGCGAAGGCATAGGCCAAGCGTTAGCACTCGATACTGGTGTCGCCACCTTAGGCAATATGGAAGCGGTGCAGTTTCACCCTACCGCCATAGTGCCCGCGGGGATCCTTACCACTGAAGGTTGTCGTGGTGATGGCGGTATTCTGCGCGATAAAGACGGCCATCGCTTTATGCCAGATTACGAGCCAGAGAAAAAAGAACTCGCTTCCCGCGATGTGGTTTCCCGTCGCATGACAGAGCACATGCGTAAAGGTAATGGTGTCGAAAGCCCTTACGGCCCGCATCTGTGGCTGGATATTACGCAGCTGGGCCGTGAGCATATCGAAACCAACCTGCGCGAAGTGAAAGAGATTTGTGATTACTTCCTCGGTATCGATCCTTGTAAAGATTGGATCCCCGTCAGGCCAACCCAGCATTACTCCATGGGCGGCGTGCGCACCAATGCCACTGGCGAGAGTCCACAACTCAAAGGACTGTTCAGTGTCGGAGAAGCGGCCTGTTGGGACATGCATGGCTTTAACCGTTTAGGTGGTAATTCGGTAGCGGAAACTGTAGTCGGCGGCATGATCATCGGCAAATATGTCGCTGATTTTTGTGAGAATAACGACTTAGAAATTGATACTGCGCTGACTCAAAAATTCATCGATAAATTGCAGCAAGAAATCGATGGACTGGTCGAAGGCAACGGCACAGAAAACCCCTTCCAAATAAAGAAAGAAATGCAACGCATCATGATGAACTACGTCGGGATCTTCCGTAATGGACCCGAGTTAGATAAAGCCATCAAAGGCTTGAAAGACTTACTGCTACGGGCAAAAAATCTTGGCCTTAAATGTAAAAAACGTCACTCCAATCCTGAGTTAGTCGAAGCGCTACGCGTCACCCGCATGTTGAAAGTGGCCCTAACCGTCGCCTGTGGCGCAGAGGCTCGCACTGAAAGCCGCGGCGCCCATTCACGGGAAGATTACCCACAACGCAATGATAAAGATTGGCTCAACCGCACGCTGGCGACTTGGCCAGATGCCGAATCACTTGAACCAGTACTGCGTTATGAAGCGCTAGATGTGATGAAAATGGAGCTACCACCGGGATACCGGGGCTACGGTAACGACAATACTATCGCCCATCCAGATACCGAAAAACGCGTACAAGAAATCAATCAAGTGCTCGCGAGCTTAGGTGACGATCCCGATAGAAACACACTGCAGCGAGCCCTAATGCCATACGAGCTGCCAAGTCATCTGCAGGCTCCCAATGGACGCCTCAGCGATACCTTAGCGATCACTCCAGCCCAACCGGTAGGGAATAAACCACTATGAGCCGCCAAATCAGCTTTAATATCTTTCGCTACGATCCGCAAGATGGCCAAGACAAGCCAAAGATGGAACGTTATCAGTTGACTGAAACACCGGGCATGACAGTGTTTATCGCTTTAAATCAACTACGTGAGCTACAAGACCCTTCACTGCAGTTCGACTTTGTCTGCCGCGCGGGCATCTGTGGCAGTTGCGCCATGGTGATCAATGGTTTTCCCACGCTTGCCTGTCGCACGTTAACGGCAAATTATCCCAATGGTGAAATCACCCTTATGCCGCTACCTGGCTTCGAGCTGATTGGCGACTTATCGGTGAACACGGGTAAATTTATGCGTGAATTAGCCGAACGCTTAAAACTGTGGCTGCACCCTAGACCCGATGATCAGGACATTCATCGGCTCGAAAATCCAATGGCACCCGAAGAAGCCGCACGGATCTATGAGCTAGAACGCTGCGTCGAATGTGGCGTTTGCGTGTCGGCCTGCGCCACCAAACAAATGCGTGACACCTTTGTCGGCGCGGTTGGCATGATGAAAATTGCCCGCTTCGAAATGGATAGCAGAGACAGCCGCAGCGCGGATGATTTCTACCATGTGATTGGCAATCAAGATGGCGTCTTCGGCTGTATGACGCTACTCGGCTGCCAAGATAACTGCCCCAAAGATTTGCCGCACATGCAGCAAATCGCTTACCTGCGCCGCAAAATGGCCGCGACCATACTCTAATCCTCCCTCTAACATCCCGCTGTTTTGGCGGGATGGATAGGATTGCATCTTTCCAAAACCAGCTGACAGGTTTTATCTGTCAGCTGCTGAGTTACGAAGCCTAATTTTCTTAGTTAGGCGCCTCCCCAGCACTATCACAAGTGCAGCTCCTTACTACTAGCGATACAGCTCAATCGGCAACAAAATCCATTAGCGTAACGCGAGTAGTTGTTATGTAAGGAAACATAAATGAAACCGTCTAAACTTACATCAGCCATACTTGTGCTGAGCTTTGCCACACCTATTTTTGCCGTTCAAGCCAATAATACAGCAGAAACCAATGACGAATTACGCACTGAATTACAACAAATTCAGCAGAGACTCGCCATGCTCGAAGCGCAAGAAAATGAGCCATCAGTGCCATCGGATACCCAGTTTAATTTTTATGGTTCTTTACGCCCAACCTTCGGCCTGACCCACACTAACTCGGACGATGTGTGGGATGTAGGCGATGCGAACTCGCGAATTGGCTTTGCCGCAGAACACCAGCTTGGCAATGGCTTAGTCGGGTTTGCGAAGGGGGAATTTAAGGTCGATATCAAAGATGACGGCGACTTTGGCGATGCACGTAAAGCCTATGTCGGATTAAAGGGATTTTTTGGTAGCGTTGCCATAGGTAAACAAGCCGTCACGCAGGAAATGATTTCCGATCCCGTTGATATCTTTAACCGCTCAGGAACGCCTCTGGCCTATGACAGTGCGAGCCCATTCAGGCTCAATAATCTCGTGACCTATCGTAAAGAGTTTGGCGACCTGTTATTTTCGGCCGATGCGCAATTCGACGGCAATAAAGGCAGTGGTGGCAGTGACTTCGTTAACACGGGCATCCGTTATAAAACCGACTTCATCTACATTGCCGCAGCTTTTTATAATAAAGAGTTAGAGGACAACAAGGATGAAAATACATTCGGTGTAACACTAGCAAAAAATTTCAATTCTCTGTTCCTCGCCGCAGCCTACCAAAACATTGAAAAAGACAGCGTCGATGGCACCACATTGGATGGTTCAACACTGGATGTAGTTGCAAGCTATCCCATCACTGACAGCTATAAAATCAAGCTAGGCGTGTCCAAATATGACGATGGCGACAATGACATCACCTCCGCGAAATACAATGCCTATAACACTACGCTGGAATGGCATAAAACACCGAAATTCAGCACCTTCATCGAATATCAAAAAACAGATTTTGAATACCGCGAAACCAATGACCAGATCATGCTAGGCATGCGTTATAACTTCGATTATACGTTCTAAGTTTTATCTCAAGCGTATCATCATGTGAACAAGCGAGGTAAAGGGTTGAACAACCTAACCCACGCTTCACGGCAAAAACTTAAAAACAAGAAACAACAAAGCCACGACTCGCGTGGCTTTGCTTATTTAAGACGATACCGTCTTTATGCTTCGATACGTTCCAAATTAGAACGGAATATCGTCATCCCAGCCATCATCCAAATCTGGAGTGAAGTTTTGCTGTGGTTGTGGCGCTGGACGCTGTGCTGGTGCTGCAGGCGCTTGATAAGCTGGCGCTGGCGCGGCTTGTTGCTTAGGCGCATAACCACCTTGTTGTGGTTGTTGAGCCTGTGGCTGACCATAACCTTGCTGCTGGGCAGGAGCTGGCGGAGCATATTGTTGCTGAGCTGGCGCTTGGTAAGCAGGTGCAGCTTGAGGCGCTGGCGCATATTGATTTTGCGCAGGCGCGGCTTGTTGTGGTGCAGATTGATAACCTGCGTTTTGTGGCATGCCGCCCATTGGCGCGCCTTGTGCTTGTCCACCTTGACCACGGCTACCTAGCATTTGCATGCTACCGCTTTGGTCGATAACCACTTCAGTGCTGTAGCGGTCTTGACCACTTTGGTCTTTCCACTTACGAGTTTGCAGTTTACCTTCAAGGTAAACCTGTGAACCTTTACGCAGGTATTCACCGGTAATTTCAGCTAATTTGCCGAACAGAACCACACGGTGCCATTCAGTACGCTCTTGCTGTTGACCCTGTTGGTCTTTCCACGATTCGCTAGTCGCTACTGTGATGTTTGCGACTGCATTACCGTTTGGCATATAACGCACTTCTGGATCTTGTCCCAAATTGCCAACCAAAATTACCTTGTTAACACCACGACTGGCCATTGAAATCTCCTGCGATTCTTTAAATAATCTATTAATTCAGTATGTTGTTTATCTTTATTGCCATAGAGGAAAATCAGCTTCCCCAAATACCACACGGCAGACCAGATATTATTGAGCAGAGCCTAACACAGCTCGTGCTTCTCTTAAATCGAAATGCTCGTCTACCTTGAGATAAGCCACTTTCTCGTCCAGCACGACTATGGCTTCAACAACGCCCATTAATTGGGATAACTGGGTTGCCATATCGCGCGCTTGCGCCTTGTCTTTCACTTCAGCTTCTAAGGTGTAACTCTTTAACAACACAGGATTTTGCATGCCTAATGTCAGGAATAACCAAATAGACATTAAGATCACGGCAACAACAAATACCCCGACTGCGCCCACGAGCTGGAAAGCACCGCCACCGAGCATACCACCACAAAAAGCCCCTAAAAACTGGCTAGTTGAATACACGCCCATAGCCGAACCTTTTTCGCCGACGGGGCAAAATTTGGCAATCAAACTTGGCAGTGAGGCTTCTAAATAGTTAAACCCAGTAAAAAAGAGCACCACGGCAAAACTCAATACCCAAAGATTGCTCGCAAATGCGGCCATCGCCAGCAATGCCACTATCATTATCACGAGGGCAATTTGGAACATCGCCTTAGTATTTTTGCGCTTAACCCCTATGATGATTAACGGCACCATCAAAATAAATGCGCCCACAAAAGCGGGGAAATACAGCATCCAATGTTTTTCTTTCACTAGACCCGCATCCACCAGATCCAGCGGTAATGCCACAAATACTGCGGTGAGCACTAAATGCAGGATAAAAATCCCAGCGTTAAGCCTAAATAATTGCGGCTCGAGGAACATACGTTTGAGCTTAGCGGGCGTTGCTAAAGTGTCTCCTTTGGGTGCCTGAGTGATGGGATTAGGCACTAAAAACTGGATCAACAGCATACCGACAATAGCCAATACCGCCGTTAACCAAAACAACCCAGTCAACCCAAGATGTTGCGCAACGATAGGTCCCATTAGCAAAGACAGGGCAAAAGATAACCCGATACACATACCAATAATCGCCATCACCTTAGTGCGCTGCTCGTCGCGGGTTAAATCCGCGGCAAGCGCCAGCACGGCAGCGGCAATCGCGCCCATACCCTGTACAGCTCGACCAAAGACAACGCCATAAATCGTATCTGCATTAGCAGCGATAACACTGCCAATAGCAAACAACACTAAGCCACCAAGAATAATCGGCTTGCGACCATATTTGTCAGATAAAATCCCCATAGGGATTTGCAGCACGGCTTGAGTCAGGCCATAAGCGCCGATAGCAATACCCACCCACAGAGGCGAAAAGCCTTCGAGATGCTGACCATAAAGTGCAAAGACGGGCATGATCATAAACAAGCCCATCATGCGCAAACCAAATACACTGGCTAAAGAAAACGCGACTTTTTTCTCAGTACCCGAAAGTCCGTTGTTACCCATGATTTTGCCCTGGATTGAAGTCTTTTAAGGGGCGCATGTTACCACACCCAAAAGGATTTGCTCAAAAGGAAATAGTGGCCTAAACCACTGACTATACACTTAGCTTTTATCCCGTTTATCACGGACCTATATTGACTGTGTCTGAGTTAACATCTTTATTTTTAACGCTCAGGCACAGGGGAATGAGTCTAACATAGTGTTCACAATTGTCCTGTGAGTCAGTGCGCAACAACAGTATTAATCTTAGTTAATCCATTCCATCCACAACATCCCGCAAAGCAGGCCGACTTAAAGCCAGTGCCAGCCCTAGGATTGGTGCAGATCACAGAATCAACTAAACTCAGCGGCGGAACTGTGCGATACTTGTGCTCATTTTTTTAAGCATATGGCATTAGAGCGATAGATGGATAAGATTGAAATACGCGGCGCACGCACCCACAATCTCAAGAATATCAACCTGACTATCCCAAGGGATAAACTGATTGTCATCACGGGCTTATCGGGATCTGGCAAATCCTCCCTCGCTTTCGATACTTTATATGCCGAGGGCCAGCGACGTTATGTCGAGTCCCTATCTGCCTATGCTCGCCAATTTTTAAGTTTAATGGAAAAGCCCGATGTGGACCATATCGAAGGCTTAAGCCCGGCGATATCCATAGAGCAAAAATCCACCTCCCATAACCCACGTTCGACCGTGGGCACGATTACCGAAATTTACGATTACCTGCGCTTGATGTTTGCCCGCGTGGGTGAGCCGCGTTGTCCGACACACAATCAACCCTTAGCGGCACAAACCGTCAGCCAGATGGTCGATAAAGTGTTGGAAATGCCCCAAGACAGCCGCTTGATGCTGCTCGCACCTGTGGTCAACGCTCGTAAGGGTGAACACGTTAAATTGCTCGAAGGTCTATCGGCACAGGGTTATATCCGTGCACGTATCGACGGTGAAGTGTGTGACTTAACCGATCCGCCAACCTTAGATTTACACGTTAAACACACGATTGAAGTGGTCGTCGACCGTTTTAAAGTGCGTGACGATATCAAGCAACGCTTAGCGGAATCCTTTGAAACCGCGCTGGAACTCTCTGGCGGCATCGCGACCGTTGCCAGCATGGAAGACGACACGGGTACTGGTAAATCCAAAGGCGAAGAACTGATCTTTTCGGCCAACTTCGCCTGCCCGCATTGCGGTTATTCGATGGCGGAATTAGAACCAAGGATCTTCTCCTTTAACAATCCAGCCGGCGCGTGCCAAACCTGTGATGGTTTAGGGGTACAACAATTTTTCGATCCTGAGCGCGTGATCACCAATACCGAACTTTCACTGGCGGGCGGTGCGATTCGCGGCTGGGATAGACGCAACTTCTACTATTTCCAAATGCTTAGCTCACTCGCCGAACACTATAAGTTCGATGTCGAAGTGCCCTACGAGCAGCTTAGCGAAAAAGTCCGCAAAATCGTACTTTACGGCTCAGGTAAAGAAAGTATTGCCTTTAAATACATTAATGACCGCGGTGATGTGGTGGTGCGTAATCACCCCTTCGAAGGCATTCTAAACAACATGGACAGGCGCTATCGCGAAACCGAAAGTAACTCGGTACGTGACGAATTAGCCAAGTTTATCAATACCCAAGCTTGTCAAAGCTGTGGTGGTTCGCGCTTACGCGAAGAAGCACGTAACGTGTTTTTAGGTGATATCAATCTGCCACAACTCACCACTTGGTCGATTGGCGAAGCCTTGGACTACTTCGAGAAAGTCGAATTTAGCGGCCAAAAGGCGCAGATTGCCGAGAAGATTTTAAAGGAAATCCGCGATCGCTTAGGCTTCCTCGTCAACGTGGGTCTCAATTATTTGAGCCTATCGCGCTCGGCAGAAACCCTCTCGGGCGGTGAAGCCCAACGTATTCGACTCGCCAGCCAAATCGGTGCAGGGCTCGTCGGCGTGATGTATGTGCTCGACGAACCTTCAATCGGCCTGCATCAAAGGGATAACGAGCGTCTGCTGCAGACGCTTATCCACCTGCGGGATTTGGGCAACACTGTGATTGTGGTTGAGCATGACGAAGATGCGATCCGTATGGCGGATCACGTGATCGATATCGGCCCAGGCGCAGGTGTACACGGCGGCGAAGTCATTTGCGACGGTCCGATTGAGAAGATCATCGCCTGTGAAGAGTCAGTTACCGGACAATATATTTCTGGTAAGCGCAGCATTCATATCGATACGCCGCGCATTCCCTTCGACAAAAACCAAGTCATTCAATTGTTTGGCGCACGCGGCAACAACTTGCGTAATGTGGATTTAACCATTCCCATTGGCCTCTTCACTTGTGTGACGGGCGTATCGGGTTCGGGTAAATCGACCTTAATCAACGATACTTTCTTCAAAATCGCCCATAGAATGCTCAACGGGGCGACGGTGGATGAGCCATCACCTTATGATCGTATCGAAGGGATGGAACTGTGCGACAAAGTGGTCGATATCGACCAAAGCCCAATTGGCCGCACACCGCGCTCTAACCCTGCCACTTATACGGGCATCTTCACCCCAATTCGCGAGATTTTTGCCGGAACCCAAGAGTCACGTACTCGCGGTTATCAAGTCGGCCGTTTCTCCTTTAACGTAAAAGGTGGACGCTGCGAGGCCTGCCAAGGCGATGGCTTGATCAAGGTAGAAATGCACTTCCTACCCGATGTGTATGTGCCCTGTGATTCTTGTAAAGGTAAGCGCTACAACCGCGAAACCTTAGAAGTACGCTATAAAGGCAAGAATATTCACGAAGTACTGCAGATGACAGTGGAAGATGCGCGCACTTTCTTCGATGCCGTACCTGCCATTGCCCGTAAGCTACAAACCTTGATGGATGTGGGTTTGTCCTATGTGCGTCTCGGCCAAAGTGCGACCACACTTTCGGGCGGTGAAGCCCAAAGGGTGAAACTTGCCAAAGAGCTGTCTAAGCGTGACACGGGCCAAACCTTGTATATCTTGGATGAACCGACCACGGGCTTACACTTTGCCGATATCCAATTACTGCTCGATGTATTGCATCGTCTCAAATCTCACGGCAACACGATTGTGGTGATTGAGCATAATCTGGATGTAATCAAAACAGCGGACTGGATTATCGACTTAGGCCCAGAAGGTGGCGGTGGTGGTGGTATGATTTTAGCCACAGGCACGCCGGAAGAAGTCGCCGAGCATCCAACCTCCCACACGGCACGCTTCTTAAAGCCACTGCTAAAACGGGATATCGAGCTGGCAAAGGCCAATAAAGCTAAGGCTTAACATTCGGCTCACGCCGCCGTTGGTCTGAATAATAAAAGCGCAGTCGCCCTAAGCACTGCGCTTTTTTTCGCTCAGCAATCCAATATGCTTAAGCTATCGCATACATATAGATCTCATTGAATTAGAATCGGATTTAGGCAAAGATGATATTCATCTTCTGGCGAAGGCTTTAGCGATAAGGAATGTCCATGCGTGATAGCACTCAGTCCCCAGTGACTCACCTTATGTTACCGAGGCAATATCAATCACTTTTAAGTAAAAACCTAAGCGACATAAACCTCAGTGACATAAACCTAAGCGCATCGACTCTATTCAACCACAATCGCATCGGTCAGCTGCTCGCCAAGTTCAAGATCACGCACCTTATAAGACATCAATCCCAAAGACTTGGCTTATTAGCACTGGCCTGCGTTGTTGCAACGACCCTCACTGGTTGCGCTAACTCAGCCGAGACCTGTGCACGCACTGAGCTAAAACTCACTTGGGCCGAGCCCACAGAGTTACAAGCGACAGTCACAGTATTAAGTTCGGATGAATTTGAAGGCCGCAAAACCCAAACCCAAGGTGCGGCAAAAAGTCGTGACTATATAAAGCAGCAATTTCAGGGGCTAGGTTTACAGCCTTGGGGAGCGGACTTTATCGTGCCCTTTGAATATCAAACCTTCTTCACCCAAGAAACTGGCGCCAACGTGGTAGCCACCGTGATGGCGGCAGAACCGACGAATCGATGGCGCATTATCGTCGCCCACTATGATCACTTAGGCATGAGCGGCAGCAAGATTTACCACGGCGCCGATGATAATGCCTCGGGCGTCGCCGCTATGCTCGCTATTGCCAAACATTGGCAACAGCAATTTGCCCTACAACCCAATACCTTGCCTAAGGTAAACCTGATGTTTGTAGCAACCGATGCCGAAGAACCTGGGCTCTATGGCAGTATCGCCTTGGTAGAGCAACTCAAGACCCACCTGCCAGAAGCGACTTTTGAGCTGATGTTGAATTTAGATATGGTGAGTCACCCCGGCAGGCCCTATGCGATTTACCTCGAAGGCAGTCGAAACTTCACTCAGTTCAATCAATTTAAACCCCTACTGAATCAACAGAACCGACTTTGCATTAAACTCACGCACCCTAAACCCGTTGGTCGAAGCATACAAAGTACCGATTGGCTGCGGGCGTCGGATCATTACCCCTTCCACAAAGCGAATATCCCTTGGCTGTATTTTGGTGTGCCGACCCATCCCCAATATCACACACCAGAGGATACCGTCGCGACAATCGACATCACTTTTCTTGCGGCAGTGACAGAGTCAGCATTCGAGTTACTTCAATTAAATGTTGAATATTTAAAGAATTAATGGGAAGTGGCGCGTTTCTTGCTCAGTTTTAGCGAAAAAAATGCAGAAAACAGGTTAAATAGCGTGACTCTGATTGGTAAAGTGGCCGCCATGCTGCTATAATCCGTCGTTCGCGGGAAATCGACACGGGGTTGATTTTCTGTCTGTGAAACTTTAGCGCCATTTCGCGCGCGCATCCACAAGGCTACAACCCAATGTCATCCGATGAAAGAACTTTCCGTGAACTCGGCCTATCCGAGAATTTGTTGCGTGCTCTTGACGAGCTAGGTTATGAAAAACCAACGCCAATCCAATCAGCCAGTATCGATCCACTTATGGCTGGCAAAGATATTTTAGGTCAAGCGCAAACAGGTACAGGTAAAACTGGCGCCTTCGCGTTACCACTATTAAACAAAGTTACCAGCCAAACGACACCGCAAATTTTAGTATTAGCACCAACACGTGAATTAGCCGTGCAGGTTGCTGAAGCGTTCAGTAGCTATGCCAAATTTATGAAGAATTTCCACGTTCTTCCAATTTATGGCGGCCAAAGCATGCAACAACAGTTGAATGCCCTGAAACGCGGCCCACAAGTTATCGTTGGTACGCCAGGTCGTGTTATGGACCATATGCGTCGCGGCACCTTGAAACTCGACTCATTACAAGCCTTAGTGCTCGATGAAGCCGATGAAATGTTAAAAATGGGCTTCATCGATGATATCGAATGGATCCTTGAGCACACGCCAAGCGAACGCCAACTGGCGCTATTCTCTGCCACTATGCCAGAGCAAATTAAGCGTGTTGCTAACCAGCACTTACGTAATCCTGTACATGTTCGTATCGAATCAAGCCAAACTACGGTTGAGTCAATCGAACAGCGTTTCGTACAAGTATCACAACACAACAAACTTGAAGCCTTAGTACGTGTATTAGAAGTTGAAAACACTGAAGGTGTGATCATATTCGTCCGTACTCGTAACTCATGTGTTGAGTTAGCTGAAAAGTTAGAAGCCCGCGGTTATGCTTCATCACCACTACACGGTGACATGAACCAGCAAGCCCGTGAGCGTGCAGTTGACCAACTGAAACGTGGTAAGTTAGACATTCTGATCGCGACTGACGTTGCGGCCCGTGGCCTTGACGTTGAGCGTATCGGTCACGTTGTGAACTACGATATTCCGTATGATGCCGAAGCTTATGTACACCGTATTGGCCGTACAGGCCGTGCTGGCCGTACTGGTATGGCGATCCTGTTTGTGACTAGCCGTGAAATGCGCATGCTGCGCACTATCGAACGTTCAACGAACAGCCGTATTTCACCAATGAAAATCCCAAGCCCAGAGACAGTTGCAGAACGTCGTCTGTCTCGCTTAGGTGAGCAATTGGCTGAAACAATCAACGGCGATTTAGATTTCATGAAAGAAGCTGTTGCTCAATTATGCCAACAGTTAGAAGTCGATACAGATCTGCTAGCCGCTGCATTATTACAGCAAGTTCAGCAAGAACGTCCTTTGCAATTGCCAGCCATTCAAGAACGTGTTCGTGATGAACGCAGTGAGCGCACTGAACGTAGCGACCGCGGAAGTGATCGTAATGACCGTGGTGGTGAGCGTGGTGAACGCAGAAGTCGCGAACCGCGTCCAATGCCAGCCAGCTTAGGCTCAGCTGAAGCGTTGAAAGACAACCCAGATTTGAAAATGTGCCGTTACGTGATCGACGTAGGTCGTGAGAATGGTGTAGGTGTGGGTAACATCGTTGGCGCTATTGCGAACGAAGCTAACATCGACAGCCGTTACATTGGCGCAATCCAACTTTATGATGCAGTGACCACTGTTGACCTGCCAGACGGTATGCCAAAAGACGTGTTACAGCACCTACGTAAAGTACGTGTTTGTGGCAAGCCATTGAACATCCGCGAAGCTGGTGATCAAGTATTTGTTGATTCAGGCCGCAGTGCTCGTTCAGACCGTCCTGCTGGTGACCGTAAACCACGTGGCGATCGTCCAACAGGTGACCGCCCAGCGGGTGATCGTAAGCCTCGCGCTGCGTCTACTGGTGACAAGCCATTTGCTGACCGCAAACCACGTGCAGACAAACCTGCCGGTGAGCGTAAGCCACGTAAACCACGTGAAGACTAATCTAGCTTAAGCTAGAGACTAAAAAAGGAGCCTAGGCTCCTTTTTTGTTGGCTTAACATCGCACTAGCTCAAAGCACACTGGCCAGTTGATATTTCAAGCTGATATAGTCAGTGCAAGAACGCCTAGCTTAAGGATATAAAATGGATTTTTTAGCACTGATCACTTCCCCATTTACCTCGGCACTGCCTGAACTCGCTAAGTCATGCCACAAAGATAAAACATTATTAATCATGGTACTTGTCGGTTGCACTCTGTTTGCGGGCTTTATTGGAATGTTAGTCGCAATGGCAAATTAACTTGCAGTTAAGCCAACATGTCTATTAGTGTCGACTTAGTCTTTAGCAACGCACCTAGTGTATTTCGATGAAAAAAGCCTTTAACGCCGGCCTGTTATCCGCCTTTGTCGCCCCCGGCAGCGGCCATTTTTACCTAAAACATAAACGCTCGGCACTGGTATTTTTTAGCTTAGCGGTCGTGAGTCTTGTGCTGTTGCTCATGCAAATCTATCAAGTGGCGCAAGTCATCGCCTTAGATATTCAAAACGGCACCTTACCGCTTGATATCGGCGTGATTTCTGCCGAAATCACCCAACAAACCCAGACCACAATTGCCAATGCCAATGAGCTGCTCTATGGCTTTTTGCTCTGCTGGTTAGTGGCATTACTCGACAGTATTCGGCTTGGGCTTAAACAAGATAAGCTGGATACACAAAGTAACCGCTAAATATCTTTTGACTCTTAGCTAGGCCGTAGCGACAAAAGCGATTTTGATATTGACCGAATATTTTTAATCAATTGAAATATTTGATATTAGTTTTTAACTGCTGCGGTAATAACACCATAAACAGTCAAGATGAGTAACGATATGTTAGACAATGAAGAACGCGATTTTATTCTAAACAAAGTGTCACAATCCGTGATTACCATTGCCCGCGAGGTCAATTTTGCCGAACGCTACGCCTCCATGTTGGCGCGCTTTCCTAAACTTCCTGGCGATTTTAATCCTAAGGTGCCGTCGGAACGCAGACAAGCATTGGTTGCCCAGTTCCCTTACCCGATCCGCTTTTACAAAAGTGAGGGGGGATATTACAAGCTAAATGCGAAAAAGTTCGCCTACCCGCATATGACGCTTATGATGGAGATGCAGCAGTGGGTAGTTTTTAACTTTAACTTGTGGCGTGAAGATAAGCGCATCGGTGGCGGCTCCTATCAACAGATTGCCGTTGCAGAGCGGTTAGCGCGAAATGAAGAAATTGACTGGGATAACGACTGGCGTACACAACATCAGCCATGGTGCTATAACGAAGATCAATTACAAACGGTGCTAACGGAAAGTTTTGCACTATTTGATGACCTTTGTAAGCAATTACCTAAGTAGTCACAGGAGTTAATTGAGATATATGCGGCTAAACAGGTTAACCGCATAGGCATAAATTATTTAGGCCATGCTTTAATCAGGCTGTGGTAGCAAGAGACCAGTAAATCAGCCGCTTGGGCATAGTCGGGCACGTCTTCAGGGCAATAGAGGGCGCAGTGACTACCCGCATTGCGCGCAGTTTGCAGATCAAACAGATAATCGCCCACATACAAGATATCTGCGGGCGCGAGTTGCCACTGCTGGCAAATAAGATGAATACCTTCGGGATGCGGCTTAGGCTGCGCATCGTAGCGCGTTAATACCAGTGCGATATCTATGCCGAGTTTATCGATAGTGATTTGCGCCGCTTCTGGCATATTGCGAGTCAAAATAGCCAAGGGCAGTGACTTGGCCCGTAGGCATTCGATAAGCTCCCTCGCGCCATCGATCCAACTGGCCTTGAGTGAACTTTGTCTCTCGTACTCATGGACAATGTCTAACGCCTTAGCCCGTGCTTCATCCGTACTCAGACTCTCGACATGGGCCAAGATATCCGTACCAGAATGAATCCCCAATTCACGCCGCAACCCAGCAAAATCGGGATTAGAATGTGCTAAGGTGCCGTCGAGATCGAAGATGACACCACGGATATCCTGAAGTTTTAACTCGCTGAGTCTAGTGATCACTGGCCTTTCCCATGGATAAAATGTATGCGTTAGACAGCCTGCAAACGCTTCGCCTGACGATTACGGTACATAGGCAGCAATTGCACCACCATCACAGACACAATAATCACGCCAATCCCCAGCAGAGATAAACCATCTAATTCATCAGCGCGGAATACTTCTGGCCACCAGCCAAGACTCACCACTAACGCCGTGGCACTAAAGCTAAATACTGGCGTTAGGGCCAACATGGCACTGACCTGCGCCGTCGGCCAATACTTCATCGACTGGCCAAAACAGCCATAGGCGATCAAGGTATTGGCGGCGCAAAACAGTACTATCTGCCAATCGAAGCTGTCCATACTAACAAACTGACTAAAGTCGCTAAAGGGAGCCATTACGAAAATACCTAAGCCATAGATCACTAAGAGCACGTTCGCGGGCGACAAACGATTCAGTAAGGATTTTTGCAATAAGGCATAGCTAGTCCACGACAGTGCTGAGAACTGGATGATCATCACCCCAATCCAAACCTGATGATTATTAGCCCCAGAAAAATTTAAATTAGGATGGAAAAACATCAACATACCTAAAGCTAAGGTTGCAAAACAGCTGAGTTGCACTGCATTAAGCCGTTCCTTAAAAAACAACACACCACCAAACGCGAGGAAAAAGGGCGAAGTCTGGAAATTCAGTTGGGCGGCGCCCGGTGCGAGGTAATCGAGTGAGTAAACAAAAGACACATAATTGAGCATCAAGAAGATGCCAGCAAGCACTAACCTTAACCAAACTTTGGCATCAAGTGCTGCAAATTGCTTAAGACTACCTGCGCTCCATTGGATCACTATACTGACTAAAAGCGCGACCAGAAAACGAAACCAAGTAAGAGTCACGGGATCGATAAAGGCCGCCGAGAGCTTTAATGCTATAGGTAACATGCCCCAAAATAAAACCGCAACTGAGATGAATAGGAGCCCAAGCTGAGCATGATTATTTGCCTGAGGGGCGTTATGGCTAAGGTTCACGGAGGAGTCCAGTAGAAACCGCAAAATGGACAGCCATTCTGGCACTGAGCCAACACAATATCTAGCGGCGAATCATGGAAAGATTCGCGTTAGCTTGGATACTTTAGCTGACACTTATGTGGGGCAAGTTTCAGCATCTTACGATAATTGGAATATTGGCCGCACTCTTGATTCAACTGCAGCAGATTTACCCCGAAAGCCAACATTGGCATTTCCCGCGTTGCCAATAACCGAGTATATTTGGCCCATAAAAATGGCTTCTGCCACACTCTCTCTAGGCCACTTCTTTTTAAGCTAACGCTTTAAATAGGAAAGTTAATGTTATCTACCGCCACGCTCGAACAAGTTAAAACACATATTAATACCGCAGCCAAAGAATTAGCCGAGCGCCGCGCAGCAGGCACGAGCGGCGATTTACTGATCCCAGAAATAAGGCCAACCAGCTTCGAACAGGCCTTCGCTATTCAACAAGCCGTAGCAGAAATATTTAAGGCAAGCGATAACAATCCTATCGCGGCGTGGAAATGCCTATTACCCACGGCGGAAAAAAACGTCGTAGCGCCTATTTATCAAGCTGATGTGTATCAACAATCGACCACTTGCCCACTCTATCCATCGACGAAAGGCCTCGCCCGAGTCGAACCCGAACTCGCCTTCGAGATTGCTCGCGATTTACCGCCAAGAAGCACGCCTTACACAGAGGCTGAAATCGACGAGGCCTTAGGCCACACACGCTTAGCCTTGGAATTGATCAAAAGCCGCTACCACACACCCAGTGAAGCGACGCATTTTGATGCCCTCGCCGATGGCTTAGTCAATCAAGGACTGTGGTTAGGGCCTGTGCTTAATCCGCAAGAAGGTTTAGAAATGAGTAATTTTGAACTCAGCGTTGATATTGCCAATGGCGAGCACCAGCAAAGCGACACACTGCAAAAATCCGCCATTCATCCCAACGGTTTCCCTAAGGCGGGACTCTACTGGTTAGTTAACTTTTTATCCGCCCAAGGCATTGGCTTAACTCAAGGGCAATATGTGATCACAGGCTCTTACGCTGGCGTCCTTGATCTGCCATTGGCACAGGTCTGCAAATTTGAATACGGCGCGCTTGGACAGTTCGCCGTGACTTTCACAGCTAAGTGATTGCGACTTATAAAGCGACAAGGCACTGATAAATAAGCGAACTCAGTTTCAGCTGGGCTCGCTTATTTTCAATCTCAGTTCTCAGTGCTCAGTTATCTGCATTCACCACAAGCATCATTAACAAAAGCCAAACTAACTTGCCTCAAAATGTACACCTATGTATCATCTAAATTCATCAATAATAAGGATATATAGAATGTCACACGGAAAAATGCTGCCAATTGCCTGTCTTCTTGCCCTCACTTTAGGCACTTCTCTTAGCGTGCATGCCTCAGAAAATAGCTTTGCCAAAGCCTATAGTGACTATCAAGCCGCCGTAGAAAAAGGCGATGCTGCAAATATTGAAGCAAGCGCAAAAACCGCTTATCTACTCGGCGAAGCCCAATATGCCAAAGACAGTGTCGACTTAGCGAATCTCGCCATGAACTGGGCCAGCGCGATAGAAAAGCAAGTCGCCCCTTACCCATTTGCAGAAAAGAATCTGCCAAAAACGGCGAAGGCAAATGAGTTGTATCAGCTCGCTCTGGCTAACTATAAAGTTCATTATGGCAAAGAAGCGCTTGAGCTTATCGACCCCTTACTGGGGGCTGCACAAACCGCCGTTGAAGCCAAAGATGCGAAAAATGATTTGCTTACTGCTATCGCAATTGCTGAAAAATCCGATAAAAAGAAACTGCTCGCCGATGTAAAAATGGCCGCCTTCAACCGCTTATCAAATACAGAGCTATACACCAAAAGCGTAAGACGCTATGCCTTCGATGCCTATGATATTTATAAAGAGATTTTACCAGAGAACGCCATAGACAGAGTCAAGGCAACCTATGTGGTGGGTGCAGTTGAGTATGCAGAAAAGCATGATGACAAGGCGATGCCATTGCTTTTAGAAGTCGTGAAGCAGTTTGAAGCCCTTAACTTTAGCCATCCCTATGCCTTAAGTGCCCACGCTTATTTAGTCGAACTCTATGAGCGCCAAGGAAAGCGTGACGAGTCCACCGCCCACTGTATTGCTATCGGCAAAATGCGTCCTTGGGCCGACGCACAGGAACAACAACCTATTTTCCGTATCGTACCAGACTATCCAATGTCCTATGCTAAGCAACGTAAAAGTGGCTGGGTTCAGCTTAAATTTACTGTCGATGAACATGGGTTCGTGAAAAATCCTGAAATTTTAGCCTCTAAGGGTGGTGCTTTATTTGAAAAAAAGAGTATTGAAACCTTAAATAAATGGCGTTACGCACCCAAGTTTGAAAATGGTATAGCCGTGGAAGCACAAACTAGCGTGCAAATGGATTACACCATAAACTAATAGCCCGCTATTTCACCTCATAACCTAGCCCGTCGCTCACACTCGATGGGCTTTTTTCATCCTGCTCTGCAAGCTGCCCCAGACTTAACCCCTGCTTAAGTTGGATTAAACAAGCTTGGCAAATACACGCATCGGCAGACGGTAAAATATGGTTGATGACCCCTAGCGGCGAATCTGATGCTTGCACTTGCAAGGCGGCCAAAGGTGGAAATGTTTGCAGAGCGCACCAACAATCCTCAATACCCTTACCTAAAATCACAGCACATTGATTCGCGCCTTGGCACAAAGGGCAAATTTGCGATTCCGTAACACTTAAATCTTGTAACGACTTGGACATAAATATCCTCGTAAATAACATAGGTTATTTATTCTTAGAGATGGTGATCATAACGGTTTTTAGCCACTCAAGTTGAGTTGCTTTGCCACAAAGAAAGATAACTGTATCATCAGTTGCGTTGGTATCAATTGTCATTGTTTACCCTAGGCTCGACACATTATGTTGATATTCTCTATGCCTCTATCGGTCAGATACTGTAAAGCGTCCTTTTCTGATTTGCCAAAAGATTAAGCACTTGCACTCCAGTGACACGCCAACTTTGATTTAGAAATGAGTCATCCCTGAGGGCTCGACGGCGGTATCCTTGCCGCCAACGGTCACTTCCATACAAGTACTTAATCTCGTTAATTCCCGAGTATACCTGTCGCTAAATTTAACAATGGATGTCCCAATAAAGTTAAAGCTATTCTTCATAGCCATTTACATGTCTATTTTTAATGCTTTCTGATGATTCACCAAATAAAGGCTCAAATGGCTTAAAGTCGACTTCAGGCGACTTTACTAGCAAGTCGAGCAGCTTCTGGTTTCCGTTATTTGAATAGGTCATGATTGATCCATATCTTTTTAAACGCTTTACCTGAATCTTTGTTTTTGCATATGCAGGGAACTCAGACAGAAAATTGTCAAACTCGACGATTAAGTCATCCGTTAATTTTATTAGTCTTTCTGTCAAGTCCATTAGAATTACAACTTTCGCTTGCCCAACAGCAGCTACCGTATCGTAGAGTGATAGGGTGGCATACGCTTTATCACCGTAGTGCTTTAATAGCTGCTCTTTAAATTCCTGATTGATTCCGTTTCTTTGCTCCCAGAGCTTAAGGATATAGTTATAATTGCTAACCATTGATCTAATGCGTGGAATCTGGCTCCATTTGTGATAACGCTCTCCATCTTCTTCGCTATTTGGCACCACAAATGAAAGATCTTGATAGCCTTCAGCTATGGGGCTTGCATGAAACAAAATGCTTGGTATCGCGGCTAATCGTTGGAGTGGGTTCTCACTAAGCTCCCCGTGATAATTGCCTTTGATAGCTAGAAGAGTTGCCCGCGCTTCTTCAGCAGAAAGAATCCATTTATTTGCTGCATCCATCTTATCTTTTTCAATTTGGATGCCTTCTTGGTGTCTGAGAGTTAGGTAGGCTATACCTGCACCAAGAATGGAGGTAAAGAAAGCACTGGCAATTGGAAAGGCGTAGTCTTTGAAATAATTAGGCTCTTGTCTTAATCCATCAATGGCATGTACAAGCAACGTTGTTTCTTCGTGCATTAGATCTCCTTGTGGCTTTAACAGTGTATTACCCACACTACTAATAAAATCTAAACCGTATAGAGTTGGACACTGGAATGATAAGAATAAATAATCCAATTATTACAATAATTTAGCATCAACTCCAGTGTGCTATCAACATTTTTGTTCCAGAAAAATCGAGACCTTATTTACCGAGAAGTATTTTGGCGCGGTAAATAAAGGAGGTGGATGAGAAAGATGAATATTTTCAGTGCAGAAAGATAGAACAGGTGCAGAAAAATAGGACAGGCGAAACTCTTTCCAGATTAACAGCCAACACCGAGACCACAGAAGTTCCCCCTCCCCTCGGAGTTGCCGCAGGGCATTTGTGTTCGTTGCGTGATCGAGGCATGGATGCCGAGATAGCGTCAGTCGAATCAGGGACGAGCGTCTGACGCGATAGCATAAGGACGCTAAATGCCCAAGGGGCTTTCAACTCCGTTAGGGGCGTCTTGGAGAATCCAAGGAGGATAGGACGAGCAGTCCTCCTTGGTCGGGTGTGGGGTGAAGCCCCACGACCTTGATTCACCTCGACCGTAAGGCCGTATTGATCTATACAAGACGCCCGCCCCATGGCCGCTTTTTGGCATCCATGCCATCACGGCATTTGTGAATCCTTTCACATCAGACGGGCGGTCGAGCATCCACGGATGGACTGGCTGCGAGTCGACGAGCGAATGCTATGACTCACCTATACGTTGATACCTGCAAACACGAAGACCCCTACAACGTAAATCCCAGATAACTCAGTACAATTGACCAACACATATTTGACCAATAAAAAAGCCAGCAAAGCTAAATGCTTGCTGGCTTTTATGTCTAACTTATTCACTCGCTTTATAACATCACACGAGCACTTAATCTCAGCGACTCAACTATGACTTCTTAGGAAAAATCGGATAGGACTCAGTGCCTAACACTTTGCCATCGACCGTGAGACCATAGTAATCGCTGTCATTGTGGTATTTCTCCTGCGCTTGCTTCACATCACCCTTGTTACGCGGATCCTGCGGACGCTCGTGGGAGTTGATGTAAGCGGCAACATCCCAAGCCTGTTGGTTCGTCAGCTGCATGCTCTTACCAAAGGGCATGTTTTCATAAATGAAAAATGCGGCAGTATTGACCCTGTGCATTCCCGCTCCCCAGTTATAACTTTGAGATCCCCACAGCGGCGGCAGTGCATACACACCCGCAATGGCTTGACCTTGCCCATCAACACCATGACAAGTTTGGCAATGGGCGACATACACGGCTTTACCTCGTTCAGATGAATAGGCTTGTTCGGGTTTTGGGATCTCAGGATAAGCTCGACCCGGCAAGTTAGCACGTTGCTCAACTGTCATCGCCTTAGCTAATGCCTCTGGTAGTGGGAAGTCATCCCGCTTGGCACCTTTGACTAACTCAGCATCACTGATCTCAGGAACAGGGCCACTGATATTAGCCTCATCCATCAAGCCGCCCATGCCTAACCAATAAGCGTAAGCAGAAAGCGCCACTAACTCAGGGCTACCTGATGCTGGGGCTTTACCATTCATAGAATAGTTAAAACAGCCTTGGATGCGTTCTTCAAAACTACTAACTTTATTGTCTTTTTTACGATAGGCCGGATAAGCAAAATACGCGCCCCAGAGGGGTGATGCGTTGGCTTTACGGCCTGCATCCATATGGCAATTGGTACAGTTAAGCTCATTACCCACATACTTATCACGCAGCTGTTGGGTATTCACAAACAGTTGATAACCTAAACGCACTTTGTCACCAAAGACGCCTTCGGGAATCGCACTCAAAGGTCTAGGGGTAAGATAGGTTTGATCTGCTACCTTAGGGAAAGAAGGCAGCGGAGCTTGCTTATCTGGGCGTTCTTGTACTGGCTCAGTTTCAGCTTGCGCCTGAACGGTTAACGACCCCATCGCGGCCAGTAATAACATTGCGGAATATTTCATGGCCGGCTCCTTATTTTAAATTCGCAAAGTAGTTGGCTAACGCATCAATCTCAGTGACGGTGAGCTTATTCGCGACGCTCCCCATCATGCCATCGACGTCACCTTTACGTGTTCCCGACTGCCACGCCAATAATTGCGTTTTGATATAACTCGCCTGTTGACCTGCTAAGCGAGGAAATAAGCCGCCACCTAATGCAGAAGGACCATGGCAGGTCACGCAGGCTGGTAAACCACGGGACCAATCACCTTGATAGGCTAAACGGGCGGTGTCGTCATTAAAAACAACTTGTTCACCGCGGAGAACAGGCTTGACGTCATTGGCAGGCTTAGCTGAAAAATAGCTCGACACTTGCTCAATACCGTCACCTTGGAGCGTCATTGCCATCGGCATCATGGTCGCGTTTTGGCGAACGCCCGCTTGGAAATGCTGCAATTGTATCGAGATATATTCTTTAGATAATCCCGCTAATCGAGGGCCGAGTGGTTCAATACCCTCACCCGCTGCCCCATGGCAAGACACACATAACTGTGCAGCTTGTGGCATAACGTTCATCGATTGTTTGTCAGAAGGCTCGGCGGCAGCGGCATAGCCGCTACATAGCGTTAAACCTATGACTAATGTTTTAATCTTCATGTTCTATCCTTGAAGAGAATTAAGCTCTAAAGCATAGGGGTTATTGTTATTTATGTTTGTGCTCACACACTAAACCCATTTTAAAATCAGCCGCTCATTTTTAAAACAGCCAATAAATGAGCCTTAACATTCATTAAGAGTCACTTATTGTTCAATTCAAACGGGATAAATTTACCTTACTCTGTACAAGGTTAAGCTGCAAGCCTTCAAGACTTAACGGCCTGCTCAATAACCAAATCGCGTCGATTCAAAACGATTCAATAACTTATGTATCAAATAGCATAAAAGTAACGTGCCAACGATAGCGATTAAAATACTGCTCACTCGGTATAAGGCACTGAAGATTAAGTCGTTACCTGGGGTCAAATACTGCCCAAACAAAATCCCTAACGTGGTCATAGCACCAAAACCCACGCCAGAGCCATTCGCCTCGCGCACATGGGCTTGGCTAAAAATCATCAGTCCAATCCACAACAAGGGGACAACTAACATCAATAGCCCTGACCAATCATAGAGCAGCAACTGCACGAGTATCCCAAACGACACCCCCAACAGGGTGCCTATGGCGCGCTTACGGGCATAGTCGAGTGCGCCATTCCAATGCATGGGAAACAATAGCAAAAGAGTGGTCGCTTGAGCCGACATCGAATCCCGCAGATCAAATATTTGGAACACCAGAAACGATGCCGTCGCTATGGTCGCGCCGAGCAAGGCTTCGTGGCGCATTCGATGCGGCGCCTTAGGCCCAGATTTGTAAGCCACTCTTGGTTCAACATCGGGCCAGAGTGCCGTCATAGCGTAGGCGATAACAACTGAAAGGGCTGTTGCCCAAAAGTTACTGAAAACTAAGTCGTTTAAGTCAACGCCTGGATAGCTAGCAAAGTGCAGCATGATACTGAGACTCAGCACACCGTTGGCACCAAAGAGAAACAAACTGCCGCGGGACATGGCCGCAAAGCGGTATAAAAATAATAGGAAAACGATAGGAGTCATCATACCGGGATGGCTGCCAAAGAAACCGCCGAGTAACCCAACCTCTAACCCAGCCATGGCAGATGAAGCTAATAATTGGCGCATAGCATGGCCATTCATCACTGGCACTAATCCGAGTAGTAGCATAGGTGTCACAGTGAAGAAGACTCCATTGCTCCAACCAAAAATTTTACACAGGGTAAAACCTAAGGTCGCGCCAGTCGCAATCCGTAAACACTGGCGTAAATCGTTGGCCGTCAATGGGCTATGGCGTAGTAACATGCTCGTCGCCTTGTTCTATCGATACATTAAATGAGGATGTTTAGCTGGCTTATGCTGCGTTCACACTTATGTTGCTTTGAAGCGTTCACTCAAGCCACTCGCGGCAAATACAAACCACCGCGAGTCACTCGTGCTCGTCAACACAGATAAGTACTAATGGATATGCCGATAAATATGCTGGTAAATACGCTAGTAAATAGGCTAGTAAATATAGTGCAGCAGGCTGATTGCTTTAATTTGCACCTTAGCGAGCATGCTAAACAGGCTATTCTCGGGCAGCAATTGCACGGTCGCGCGCGCACCGGCTGGTAAGCTGTTCATTGCCATACCATCTAACACTAGATGTAATCTCAATCTTTGGGCATCACGTACCCAACGGTCCGATTCCTGTGGCGCGGCTAAACGGCCATTGGCATCGAATTGCCCTGCACTCACGCCCGCATCGACACTGCTCACCGTCGCCCGATATAAACGCCCAGGTTCGCCATCGAACGCGATCAAAGCGGTCGAAGTTGCATTCACGCCACGCAGGCTCTTCTCGCGAAAATCGGCAATAATATCCACTTTATCCGATACCACGGCCAACAGAGGTTGCCCCACGGTCGCAAAACTACCGACTTCTAACTGCAAGTTAGTCACTATCCCATCTTGATCGGCACGTATTTGGGTGTAAGACAGATTAAGCTCGGCTTGGGCTAAATGGTTTTGCGCCTGACGCACTTTAAGATTCTCTTCGCCATAACTGCCGCGACTTACTTTGAGTTTTTCTAAACGTGCATTGGCGGCAAGCAAATTGGCTTCAGCAGCTGCGGCATCGCTATCGGCTAGCTCCTTTTGCTGCTGCGATACGCCATGGGTGGCATACAGGGCATCGAGACGTTTAGCCTCACTGCGTTTTTGTTGTGAGGTGGTTTTATTGGCATTGACCTCGGCCTTAGCGGCCAGTAGCGAAGCATCTAACTCAGCATTATCTTGACGGGCTTGCTCTAAGGCCAATTTAGCTTGCGATACCGCTAACTCATAGGGCGCGGGATCGACTTGAAACAACAAATCACCCTTGGCAACCGCTTGGTTATTGTTTACAGCTATGGTCTGAATTTTACCGCTGATCTGCGGTGTCACTTTCGTCACTACACGGGTCGCCATGGCTTGAGGCGTCAATGGCATCATAGTGTCGGCCAGCATGAAATAGCCAAAAACCATCACAAAGCCAAACATGGCAAATTTTACTAAACGGGCAAACTGTTGATCCGGTGTCATCTTCTTTCTCACAAAAGGGTGTCTGTAACCTTGGTTAATTTGGCGCTGGCGTTGTCGCTGATCAGGCTAATAATGCGTTCAAATTCGCTCAACTCTTCGGCACTGATCCCGCCTAATAACTCACGGCGCACTTGAATAATCCGCGCTTCCATTTGCTTTAAAACATCTAATCCCGCTGGCGTCAGGCTCACAATCCTTGCCCGCTTATCTTTGTCACAACAATGACGCTCGACTAAACCTTGCTCTTCTAATTGCCCTAAGGTGCGCATTAGCGAAGCCAATTCAATTTCTAAGGCATCGGCCAACACTTTTTGGCTCACACTGTCGCCTAAACGCAGTAATTTCCACAATGCCGTCCAACGGGGATGAGTTAATCCTAAAGGTGCCAGCTCAACATCGGCCACGGTACGCCACAGTCGATGCAGACGGCCTAAATGCTCCGCCAGTGATAACTCTTTTAGTCGCTCTAATTCTTTTTGCATCTTACCCACCCACTTAGTTAGCGTGCTAAGCATTATACTTAGTTAGCAGGCTAAGTAAATATTTAGGCCCAAAATAGATCTGTGTCCAAGGGCACGAAACGAGCGTAAGAGGGAATAAATAACGTAAAAAGGTTCGCGCCCTCTCAAATCTTATCAAGTTGTATCTCTATAATATCAAACGGATAAATTGAGTTGATTTGCACATGAATTGGAGGCTGTTTTGATAAATCTAAAAATTAGTACGAGGATCGTTATTGGGATCTGTCTATTACTGTTAACAGTAATGAGCTTTATCATGCCGCTCGTTCTCTCTGAATTCAGTCGCCAAGTTGCAGAATCCGAGCAAAGAGAACTCCATAAGATCTATGAAACCGCTGTTGCCGAGATAGCCTCATCGGGCAAATTAGCTGAAGCAATGGCAACCATCATCTCACTCACGCCAGAAGTTCAAAGCACCTTTGCAACAGGTGAACGTGATGAACTCACCGCCCGTACCTTACCTATATTCACCCAACTTAAGCGCGATTTTGCGGTTCAGCAATTCCAATTTCATAGGCCACCAGCCACTTCTTTTTTACGCTTGCATCGTCCTGAAAAATTTGGCGATGATCTCACCAGCATACGCAAGACCATAGTTGAAACAAATAGCCAAAAGCGCCCTCTTTATGGCTTGGAATATGGAGTGGAAGGATTAGGTATTCGTGGTTTAGTTCCAATGACTTACAACGGACAACACACAGGATCAGTTGAGTTTGGCATGTCCTTCGGTCAACCCTTTTTTGATAATTTTAAACAAGCCTATCAAGCAGAAATTGCCCTCATCTTGCCAGATGGTTCAGGGTACAAGTTATTTGGCGCTACATTCACGCCTGATACCCAAGCGGCAGATGAACTCAATAACGTCATGCAAGGCCATGAAGTCATACGCACTATTTCCTTAAATAACAAAACCTACGCCCTGTATCGCAATGCCATAAAAGATTACTCAGGAAACGTGTTTGGCGTACTCGATATTGCGATGGATAGAACCCATTCAGAACAAGCGATAGCGGATATTCGCCTTAAGTTGATCCTTATCGGTTTAGTGGCTCTGGTCATTGGAACTGCCATTGCTTGGTTTATTGCCAAAGGGATTACTCGCCCTATCGCTGAAACCACCCAAGCCATGAATGATATCGCTGAAGGTGAAGGCGATTTAACCCGCAGAATCGCGGTAAAAGGTAAGGATGAAATTGCTGAATTATCGATGGCATTCAACCGCTTTGTAGAAAAAATTCACAACACAGTTTCCCACGTCGCCGACTCAACAAGCCTGCTCGCCACCTCTGCTGAAGAAATGTCGAGCATTACGCGGGAAACCCAGAAGATGGCGAGTCGTCAGCACCTCGAAACCGAGCAAGTTGCCACCGCAATGAATGAAATGGCCGCAACGGTTCAAGAAGTTGCCCATAACGCTACCGATGCGGCCGATGCCGCCAATCATGCCAATGACTCAACCGAACAAGGCAAATTGGTTGTACAAAAAGTGGTAACCACTATCGCCATATTGGCCGAGGAAATAGCCACAGCAGCGAGTGAAATCAATGAATTAGAGCGTAATACCGCTGAAATTGATTCTGTGCTTGTGGTTATCCGTAATATTGCCGACCAAACTAATTTACTCGCACTCAATGCGGCAATTGAAGCCGCAAGGGCGGGAGAACAAGGCCGAGGATTTGCGGTCGTTGCCGATGAAGTACGCACTCTGGCGAGCCGCACTCAAGCATCTACGACGGAAATTCAGCAGATGATCGAAGCGCTTCAGCATAAAGCTAAGTCTACAGTCAATGCGATGGAAACCAGCACCCGCACCACCCAAAGCTGTGTATCCCAAGTTCACCAAGCGGGTGAAGCACTCGAAGCCATTACCCATGCGGTTTCCACCATTAGCCAGATGAATATCCAGATCGCCAGCGCTGCAAATGAGCAATGTGCGGTTTCGGCAGAAATTAATAAAAATGTTAATAACATCAATGATATTGCGACCAATGCGACAGATAGTGCGGTACAAACTGCACGCGCCGGCGATGAACTTGCCCAACTCGCAGCCCGTTTAACAACTTTATTAGCTCAATTTAGAATTTAAACAAAACAAAACGCCGCATTCTCTGCGGCGTTTTTATTAGCTTATTTTATAAGATGTTATTTAGGACGCACGCCTAAAGTGTGGCAAATCGCGTAGGTCAATTCGGCGCGATTTAAGGTGTAGAAATGGAAATCCTTCACGCCTTCGCGGGACAATACTTTTACCATATCGATTGCCACGTTTGCCCCCACCAATTGGCGTGTACCCGCATCGTTTTCTAGGCCATCAAATTGCTTATGTAACCAATTAGGTAACGACACATTGGTCATGCCCGCGAAACGTTTTAGCTGGGTAAAGTTAGTCACAGGTAAAATGCCCGGCACAATTTCAACGTCGATACCAGCGGCAACACAGCGATCACGAAAACGCAGGTAAGATTCCACATCGAAGAAAAACTGGGTAATGGCACGGCTGGCGCCCGCATCAATCTTGCGCTTAAGGTTGATCAAATCCGCCTGTGCATTACTCGCATCGGGATGCACTTCTGGATAGGCCGCAACTGAAATATCAAAGTCAGCCACTGAGCGCAGTAAACGCACTAAATCGACCGCAAAACGGGTTGGCTTGGGGCTACCCGCGGGTAAATCACCCCGCAGCGCCACTATGTCACGAATGCCCGACTTCCAGTAATGCTTAGCCAGTTCTAATAACTCTTCATCGCTGGCATCCACTAAGGTTAAGTGCGGCGCGGCAACGAGGTCGGTTTCCTGTTGGATACGTTCAATCACGCCATGGGTGCGGTCGCGAACACCAGAGTTAGCACCGTAAGTCACAGACACAAACTTAGGATTCAGCGGCTCTAAACGACGGATAGAGTTCCACAGTATCTGTTCCATTTCGGGGGTCGATGGCGGGAAAAACTCAAAAGAAACATTAATATCGCCATTAAGCTCAGACAAGCTCTGGTTCAGCGATTGTGAATGTTGTGCGTGATGAAAAGCCATGTGTATTTCCTCAACCGCCCTTGGCGCTACTCTTTGCTAGTATGAATTCGTTCAAATGGACGTTTGGACGTCTATATGTCCATATACTAGAGAAACTGAGATGTAAGTCAAGCCCCAAAATACCCATAAACCGCATTTAATCTCGGTTAATTCGATAGATTTATTCTAGCCAATAAAAAAGGACTCGAATGAGTCCTTTAAGAGGCTTGATATCGCGTTATTCCTGCAGCAGATCGCGACAGATCTGAGTCAGATCCGACTGCACCGCCGCCGCTGTCACTTCGCGTCCGGCGCCCGGTCCACGGATGATCAGCGGATTACCTTGGTAGAAGACACTGCGGATCACAAACACATTATCACCAGGGGTTAAATTGGCGTAAGGGTGATGAGTATCAATCCACTGCAAACCAACCTCGGCCTTGAGCTCTGGGCCGCTGTTATCTAAGGATGCCACATATCTGAGCACCTTATTTTGCTCCGCCGCCGCACCATACTGTTGCAGCAGATCGGCATCTAACTCAACAATGCGGGTGAGAAATTGATCTAAAGGAATATCCGCCAAAGCGGCTGGTACGAGTGAGCGCAGTTCAATATCTTCGAGCTCGATTTCAAGGCCAATTTCACGGGCCAAAATAAGCAGTTTACGCTGCATATCTCGGCCGGAGAGATCGTCGCGGGGATCGGGTTCAGTAATACCTAAGCCTCTGGCTTCAATCACTAATTCTGAAAATGGCTTGCTGGTATCGTATTTTTCAAATAACCAACACAGGGTGCCGGAGAAAATCCCGCCCACCGCTTCAACGCTATCACCGCTGTTACGCAGATCATTTAGCGCATGTTGGATGGGTAAACCTGCGCCACAGCTGGCGTTATAGCGCCAAAATAAGCGACGATTACCCAGTTGCTGCTTTAACTCTCGATAGAAAGGCAGTGGACCCGAGCCCGCAAGTTTATTCGCGCTCACCACATGGATGCCACGCTCGAATAGCTCTGGATATTGCAGCGTCAAACTGGCGCTGGCACTGATATCTAAGGCCACCAGCTCATCGCAGTTAACTTGCTCTAATTGCTCGAATAAATGTTCATACTGCCAAGGCGTTGCTTCAGTATTGAACTCTGTTTGCCACGCGGCAAGATTAATCCCAGTGGATTTAATCAAGGCTTTACTCGAACTGACTAAACCGACTAACTCAACACTGGCTTCGAGTTCATGGTCCAGTGATGGTGAAACCGACTTAAACAGATCGATCCAAGCCTCACCGATATTACCCACACCGAGCAGCAAGACGCCAATGCGTTTACGCGGGCCAGCGCAGCGACGGTGGACTTTTTGGGTTAACAGATTCACCTGTGACTGGGGCACTAACGTCACTAAACTTAAATCGCCACTGAACAAAGGTTTAGCATCACGGCTCAGTAAACGGGCGAAACTGCGACGATAATGTTCGGCGTCGGCACTCACTAATGCAACTAAACCAAAATCTGTGTTGATCTGTTGATCGCTGATCCCTAATGCTTCTGCCTCGGCATCGAGTAATCTTTGAACTTGTTTTTGATTCTCAGCGGTATAAGCAAGTTCAACTCTTTGATGGGCAGAGGTCCAATGGGCCAATGGCGTTAAACCCGCTGCGATCAACGAATCTAATAGGCTCGTTAATTCGCCCGTAAGCTTAAAGCCGAATAGGACCACAGCATTGAGATTAGTCACCACAGGCGCGCTCGCCGACGAACTGTGGGGCGCGATTAAGGTAAAGTCAGTGTGCGATGCATAACTTGAACGCACCGCTAAGCTCACTTCAGTATTGAATAACGGCTGCAAAGTGCGCGAATGCAATACTGGCGAGCCCAAACGCGCTAGGCGATCGGCTTCGGCAAGTGACATACTTTTCAGTAACTTGGCATCGTTGATTTTATTAGGATCGGCGTTGAACACCCCTTCCACATCGGTCCAAATGGTCACGCGCTCGATATCGGCGAGACTAGCAATCAGGCTGGCACTAAAATCTGAACCATTACGACCAAGTAACAAGGTATCGCCACGCTCGTTAGCACAGATAAAACCTGTGATCACTAAGCGTTCATTTGGATGCGCGGCTAATAGGGCTTGTACTTTAGCGCGGGATTCTTGTACCCGAATTTGCGGCACAGCGGCTTCATCGGCCACTAAAATTGAACAGGCATCCACATGGCTTGCCGCCACGCCAGATTCGCGCAGTAGCGCCGCCATTAAACGTGCCGACCAACGTTCGCCAAAGCTCACCACATGATTGATTTGGTATTCGTTGCGCTCGTCTAAGGACAACAAGCTGATGAGTTGCGCTTTATCAGTGGCCAAACGCTCACGCAGATCTCGGGCTTGTTCATTCGACAACAACTGCTCAATCAACCCCTGTTGGTAACTGATCAGCACTTGTAATTCTTCTTGCCATAGCTGACCCGCATCACGCAGCGCTAATAATTTATACAGGAAATTCGTGCTTTTACCCGCCGCAGAGACCACCACGAGATCATCACTATGACCGTGGGTTAACAGGATATGGGCAACTCGACGATAACAATCGGCATCCGCTAAACTGGAGCCACCAAATTTATGTAAGTGACAACGTGCCATCTATTATTCCTCTACTGACAAGCCGCAACGGCGGCTAATCCTGCTTGAATATCTGCAACTAAATCGGCGGCATCTTCAATACCCACCGATAGACGCAATAGGGTGTCCTTAATACCAGCCTCGAAGCGCGCCTGCGGCTCCATGGCTCTGTGGGTCATAGTGGCGGGCACTGCCACTAAACTTTCGACGCCACCTAAACTTTCCGCCACGCTAAATAAGCTGAGTGCACCTAAAAAGGCCACCACTTCGGCCTCGCCGCCTTTGAGCTCAAAGCTCAGCATAGCGCCAAAGCCCTGTTGTTGCTTGGCCGCAATGGCGTGACCTGGATGATCCGCAAGCCCTGGGTAATAGACTTTGCTCACCACAGGGCTTTGCGTTAATACCTCAATAATACGCTGGGCATTGGCTTGATGCTCGCGAATACGCACCGCTAAGGTACGTAGGCCGCGCAGGGTCAGATAACTGTCAAAGGCTGACCCCGTTAAGCCTAGAGTGTTCGACCACCAATGTAAGCTTTCGCCGATTTGCGCGTCTTTGGCGACCACAGCGCCGCCGACCACATCGCTGTGACCATTGATATATTTAGTGGTGGAGTGGATAACGATATCCGCGCCTAACAATAGGGGTTGTTGCAATATCGGCGATAAAAAGGTGTTATCGACCACCACCAGCGCGCCGACCTCATGGCTCGCCTTAGCAATGGCTTCGATATCTACCACACGCAATAACGGGTTCGATGGGGTTTCGAGCCACACCATCTTAGGATTCTGCGCAATGGCGGCGGCTAACGCTTGGCTGTCGGTTTGGTCGACCACAATGAGCTTAAACTGGCCTTTCTTCGCCAAGTTGGTAAATAAACGGTAGGAACCGCCATAGCAATCATGGGGTACAACTAATAAGTCATCGGGGCCGAGCAAAGTGGTCACTAAGGTGATGGCCGCCATGCCAGTGCACGTCACTATGCCAGTGGCGCCCTTTTCTAATTGCGCTAATGCTTCGCCTAAAATGCAGCGCGTTGGGTTGCCTGAACGACTGTAATCGAATTCGCGGGGATTTTTATGACCATCGAAAGCGTAATTAGTCGACAAATAAATCGGTGGCACAACTGCACCATATTGAGTATCGCTTTCGATACCCTGACGCACTGCCAGTGTGGCTAATTGACGCTCTGCCATGGGGGACTCCTAAATTCGGTAGACTGATAGAGATGTCTGGACGTCTAAATGTACCTAAGCCCAACGCCATCGTCAATAGGCGTGAAGACGTTTAGACGTCTGAACATAAAGAAATCTGTTTGCAATCACAAAGAAATAGTAGCAATAATTTGACTGTTCTTTGTAAGGGTTTAAAATCTGCCCCGAATTTAGCGTTATAACAGGTGAGTCAATGACTGAATGGAATGGGGAATACATCAGCCCCTATGCTGAACATGGCAAGAAGAATGAACAAGTAAAAAAAATTACTGTGTCTATTCCGCTCAAAGTGCTTAAGGTCCTCACGGACGAACGTACTCGTCGTCAGGTCAATAATTTGCGTCACGCCACCAACAGCGAGCTGTTGTGTGAGGCATTTTTGCACGCCTACACTGGCCAGCCATTGCCCAACGATGAAGATCTGTCAAAAGATAACCCAGACAGCATTCCCGCCGAAGCCAAGTTGTTGATGGATCAAATGGGAATCGAGTGGGAAGACATGGAATAGCGACTCATCGCTTTCAAAGTCATATCACAGTGCTCATCAATAGGGATCGTTAACGATCCCTTTTTGTTTATACCCAAGCGACTTCAAACTTTAAATTTCACCATCTTGAGTTGGTTTGGGATATAGGAAATCCTATGTTTTCTATGATAGATCCACAGACACTCGCCTTAGCCTCGCTGGTCGTGTTTCTGGGCGCCTTAACCCAAAGTCTTATTGGGTTTGGGCTTGCGGTTGTCGCCAGTCCTTTGCTGTATATCGTCGATCCACAACTTGTACCTGCGCCTGTTATTGCTATGGGTTTCTCCATCGCCCTGCTGACCTTAGTGCGTGAACGCGGTCACTTAGAATTCAATGGCTTGCAATATGCGCTCCTAGGTCGCGTGCCCGGTGGTTTTATCGGCGCGAGCCTGTTGCTGTTTGCGCCTCAACCCATACTGGGTTTATCCATCGCCGCCATTGTGACTGTCGCAGTGATCCTCAGCCTGTATAAATTCAGCCTGCCAGTGAATAAGAAAACCCTCTTCGGTGCGGGCGTGGTTTCAGGGATCTTCGGCAATATCGCCGCGATTGGTGGCCCGCCGATGGCGATTTTGTTGGCAGGCAAAGATGCCTCGCAGTTTCGCGCAGCGCTGTCGGCCTTCTTCATTTTTAGCTCCATGATTGCACTGATCATTTTAGCGATCACTGGCTTATTAGAATTAAAACATCTGTGGCTGTCGTTGATGCTGCTCCCCTCAGTGATTTTAGGTTACTTAGTCGCAGGACGATTAGTGGGCCGTGTCGATAAAGAGAAGACAAAGATGGCAACGTTAGTCCTGTGCAGTATCAGCGCCTTAGTGCTAACGGTGAAGTCAGTTATCGAACTCTTACCCCAATAAGCGTCCCGCTTGTACTGGCAAACCTTCTCAAAATTCAAACAATAAAAAAGCACTGACATTGCCAGTGCTTTTTCTTTATCTATCAATATGTAAAGCCAGCTTACATTCAGCTTAAATAGCTTTGCCCTGCGTACACAATAAAGTGTCTTAAGGCGAGTACGCCCGTTAAGCTCGCACAAGCCACCATGATCATTGCGCCCTTAGTGTGGCGAGTCGCGGCTGGTAGCAGCATAAACAGCAATGGAATACCAAAGCCGATACCGACAACGCCTATCCAGAACACGCTTGCCCATAGCCCAGAGGTTAACGACGCTAAGGCCGCAGCAGCCGCGCCGCCCTTGAAGTACAAGGCGCAGAACAACATGAACAGGAACAAGATTTCAATTGCCATCACAGGCAACTCTAACCCGTGCATCTTGACTAAGGTTTTATCGTGGCTGTCAGTCTTAAACAGCAAGAGTGCCAGTACCGCGTTTGCCGCAGCGCCCGCCGATAAACCCGACACTAAAAACAGCGCAGGCAGTACCGCAGTGTTGAGCATAGGATAGGCATTCATCGCCGAAATTAAGAAGCCAGTGTAAGCCCCTACGCCAATGGCGAGGACAAACAACAATACTTCAATCAGCTTTCGAAATGGCATAAGTAACTTAGCGATAGGTGTTAGGAAACCCAAACCCCATTTTGGTAAGTCATCCCGCAGCACAATAATGGCGTACGCAAAAGCTAAGGGAGAATACGCCAGCAGCGCCAGCACCCCGATTGCCATCACAGACTGGAAGTTATAGTGAATTAAGATCAACCAAAAGTGGAATGGTTTGGTTAAATCAAACACTAGACAAGCTAGACCTAAGCTAATTGCCACAGGCCCAATAATGGCTGCCGCCTTAAGAATGCTGCTTTCAGCTCCCGCGCTGAGTTCCTTATTCGCCCAGCGCAAACCAATGCCAATCAGTAAACTGCCCGCGGATAACCCCGCCATAAACAGGTAAACGGCGATGACCCAGTGCCAAGTGACAGGATCATATTGCGCCATGTCGCCCCAAGTATTGTTCATAATCAAATCCCCCCTCTTTTGGTAGGAACGCGATATACCCTAGGTTTAGTGCCCAAATGGGTTTTATCTTGGTAAGTGATTTTAGTGTTGAGCATGATGGCCACTTCACTGCTTGGATCATTGGCATCACCAAACACTAAGGCATCGGTTGGACACACTGTCACACACGCTGGCTCTTCGCCCCGTGCTAAACGACTGTCTTTACAGAAGTTACACTTATCCGCCGCCTTGGTTTCTGGGTTCATAAAGCGCACTTTATAGGGGCACGCTGCCACACAGTACATACAGCCGACACACTTCTCGGTATGGATAGAGATAATGCCGTCTTCACCCACATAGGCCGCACCCGTTGGGCACACCTTAACGCAGGGTGCATCTTCACATTGCTGGCAAGATACCCTGTGATATTTGAAATGCAGATTGGGCATCTCACCAAAGGGACCTTCCACACGCACTTGCAGACGAGTTACGCCTTCGGGTACGCCATTTTCACTGCGACACGCCACGTTACAAGCTTGGCAGCCGATGCACTTATTCTCGTCGTGCACCATTACATATCGTTTATTCATTTAAGCCTCCGATTAGCGCTTTGCCAGCGTGACGCCCGTGGTGTGCACTGTCATGCCACACACAGGAGCAGTAACGTGCGGCAGTAAGTTACCGCAGTGGATACCTTTGCCCGTTGCTCTGACCAACTCTTTGTTTTTAGAACCAAAGCCCATGTAAGCAAACACAGTATCTTGGCGAATGCCCGGCGTGACTAAGGCATGGCCTTCTTCTGTGCCAACACTGCTGGTGAGGCGGATTGGGTCGCCATTGCTGATGCCTAATTTGCCCGCAGTGATGGGATGAACCCACACAGCGTTATCCGACATCAGGTTAGCGAGCATAGGCACATTGTGGGTTGCACCATTGGTGTGCACCGCCACTTTGCCTTGGATAAAGTACAGCTCATCTGCTTTTTTAAGATTCACTTCGCGGAACTTGATCACCCCACGGCCCGGTGCCATGGCTTCGACTTTCGCGGAAGTGAGTTCAATCTTGCCGCTCGGGGTTTTAAAGGTCAGTGCGCTGGCGTAAGTGCCGTCTTCATCGGCAGGTCGCGCATTGGGGTATGCCTTAATAAACTCGGCAACCATCTTAGGCTCGCACAACATAATTGGCTTACCGAAGCTCACAAAACCTTCGTCTTTGATACGGCGCAGCAGGTCAGTGTCGCGGTTCACCTGCAGCATTTGCAGGGTTTCCATGTTTTCCCATGGATAGAACTCGCCAAGGCCCATAGCCACACCCACATCCTTAAAGATCTGCCAAGAAGGCTTAGTATCACCTAAGGTTTCAACGACCCGTTGGCGCACATAATAGGCCGGATTTTTACCTGACTTGTCAGCAATTTCTTCATCACGTTCAAGATAAGTCGACTCAGGTAAAATCACGTCAGCATAGGCGGCGGTTTCGCTGATATACACATCACACACGGCGATAAAGTCGAGCTTTTTCATCGCTTCAACAACGCGCGCCCTGTCTGTCATGGTTTGCATTGGGTTAGTGCGTGACATCACCCAGCCGTGTAACTGGTAAGGAACAGCGCTTAACGTGGCATCGAGAATGGTTTGGTAAACGCCGCCCGATGTCCACATCATGGCGTACTGTTCTTCCACCTGATCGATACGTTTCGCTGCTGGTTTTGGCATGTCTTTCACGCCAGGTTTTGCCAATACGGGCGCCACCGCTTCACCGGCAAGCTTGTTGTAATCACCGGGTTTCTGGCCGATATAAATCCCGCCCTTACGCTCGATGTTACCAATCAAGACGTTGGCGGCGTAAAGGGCGCGGCGCATCTCAAACTCTTCGGTGGTAAAGGTGGCTCTGTGACCAAAATCGACCACAGCATGGGGCGCTTTAGCGGCATATTCGTGGGCGATACGACGAATGTCTTTGGCAGGCACATCGGAGATGGTTTCTGCCCATTCAGGGGTATAGGCTTTCACTTCGGCGGCAAAGGCTTCGAAGCCTTCCACATAGCGCGCGACGAATGCTTTGTCGTAAAGATTATCTTCAATCAATACATGGCATAACGCCAAGGCGACGGCCACGTCGGTTCCGGGGCGAATGGCATACCATTCATCGGCTTTATCGGCCACGACGGAGAATCTTGGCTCGAACACCACCAGCTTGGCACCTTTGTCCATTTGCGCCGCCATCATGCCGCGGGTTTCGGACATATTGATGCCTTCGTACAGGTTATGGCCGAAGTTAATGATGTATTTAGAATTACTTAAATCACGTTTGACCTTAGTGCCAAAAATAGCCTTAGCGGCAATTTCATAACCACCAGGGCAAGTCGACGCGTGGGTAAAGGTATTTGGACTACCAAAGGTGGTCGCAAGGTGAAACAAATGCTTTTCTTGTGAGCCAGATTTTGACGAGAATGCCACGGCTTCTGGGCCATGTTCTTTTTTGATTTTATTGAGGTTTTCAGCGATTATTTTATAAGCCTCATCCCAACTGATCTCAGCCCATTTGCCTTCGCCGCGCTCACCGACCCGCTTTAACGGTTTAACGATACGCTGTGGATCGTACAATAAACTATGGCCTGCGCCGCCACGGGCACACACTTTACCGCCAAAGGATTTAGCGGCCTTGTTGCCACTAATGAAGACGTTTTTGCCCTCAATCACCCGCGCCGAAATCGGGCAGCGAGTCGAACACATTTCACAAATACTGGCAATGTCTTTGCCCATGCCCTTTAGCTGCTTATTCTCTAATGCCGCTAAGCTGCCCGGCAGCAGACTGGCCAACGCACACGTGGCGCTGCTCGCTCCTGCTCCCTTTAAAAAGGTTCGCCTATTAAGCTCAATCATGGTTACCTCCATCACGCTCATCCCACCCGTCAGTCGCCACATTGGACGCCATCGAGCAGAGGTTTGCTCACTGATTTGATTACTTTTTTAGTTATAAAGCGTTAAAACAGCGCCGCCATATCTTCAAAATACACGGCATACGCTGAATACACTGCTCATCCACAGAGATTGTTATCCCGAAAGAGGTAGGTGGGTATTGTGGTAAACCACATGGGGAAGCTCGGTGTGATCTACAGCAACTAAAACCTAGGACTGACCTTGAAATACGTGAATAAGATCAATAGGTCTTAAAAAACGGACAGAAAAAGCCGCCAGATGGGACAAATGGCGACTTCAAAAACAAACAGATATTTCAGTAAATTGCGATAACACTCGTGGGATGAGCATCACTATGCTGAGTGGAAAGTTGAGTGAAAAGCTGAGTAAAAACCTACCACTATCCTTAATCCATTAATTCTATATCGAGGCAGTTGAGCAGCCGAATCACTTCGTCGCGGCTAAACTTAGCGCCTTTGATTTTATTGTTAAAAATGTCGATATCGTAATTGGATGCCTCGCTGAAATCCGCCTCCAATAATTGAGTTCGGCCAAACAGACTATGACTAAAATCCGTGTAGGTGAAATTGGCTTGATTAAAACTGCCCTCGCGAAAATCGACATCGTGGGCCTTGCACTCTTCGATGATAATTTCATCGAGGGACAAACCTAAAAATGAGCAATCATTTAAGATGCATTGCTTAAAGGAAAAGGGCGCGGCAAAGGATAAACGCGACCACGCGGCTCGGGTCCAATCGATACCGACTAACTTACACTCTTCAAACTCCACCCCGCTGAACTGACACTGGGGCACTTTCACTAAACTTAAGTTGCAACGCACAAAGCGGCAATCGATAAACTTGCATTTACGGAAAGTGCTCTCGCTAAAATGGCAATCTTGAAAGCAGCAATCCTCAAACTCGATGCCCTGTAGATCTTGGGCTAATTCCGACAAGCCATTGAACTGTTTTGATAAAAAACTATTGCCCTGCAAAGCCGCGCTTTGCGCTAGTTGGGATGGCGCAAGCACTGATTGTTTAAGTACAGGCACTTCTTTCTGTGACGACATAACACCTCTAATCCTGCCCAATCCCCAACAATAAAATATGCAGGGCAATTGGGCTAGATACTACTTATTGTTTACTCTCTGATACGAGGCTTGAGACTCACCGGCTAAATGCTCGCGACGAGTTCCTCAAGCTGATCGGTCGCCTTAGACCAACCCTGATGAAACCCCATATCCTCATGATTCTGCCTATCTTCGCTATTCCAATGCAGCACCCGCGCAGTGTACTTGGTCTTACCATCTATAGGTTCAAACATGATGGTTGCCGTCATAAAGGCTTTATCGGACGGCACCCAAGCCTCAGTAAAGGCATCGGTAAATACGATGCGCTCATTCTCAACCACCTCGAGATATACGCCACGATTCGGGAAATCCTGCCCCTCAGGGCTGCGCATCACGATCACATTTGAACCACCGGCACGCACATCTAAGCTCGCGCTTGCCACAGTCCACGGCCTTGGCGTAAACCAGATTTTGAGGAGTTCTGGCTCGGTCCACGCGCGGAACAGCTTTTCTGGCGGCGCATCGATAATCCGCTCTAATACTAGCTCTCGTTGATTATCATTATGTACATGCTGACTTGTGCTCATATTCCCTCCATTGGATATTTGGCTTGATGGTCTTGTCGGCTGCTACATCATAAGCTCGCATATCAGCGCGCTAAAATACAGCCCTTCAACATTAGCTCGTCCGCAGAACACCAGCCCTCCATGATGCTCAGCACTGAGTGTTAGCGCGTGATTCCCTTGCAAATCCTTATGCCAGCTAGATTCAAGCCACAGAACTATATAAAGAGCAGTGTAAAGGGCTGTGTAAAGATCTGTGCAAAGAGCGATGCAAATAGCCGTGGCAAATTTTGTCAAAAAAGGTAGAATGTCGCCACTTTTTCGCGGCAGTCTAGAACAAGGTTCTCTCGGATTAATGGTTAGCATTTTCGAGCAAAATGGCACGGGCCCAGCCCGCTTTCGCAGACCACTTTCACTGTGGTGCCAACCTTGCCCTGCGTTTGTTCCCTCCCTTGCATTATCTCCACCCAACACAATTCAAACACCGCCCGAAAATACAATTTTTGCTGTTCAAGATTTAACATCAAATCCCGCAAACTGGCTGAGCGATTTACGCCCTAAGCCAAGCGCGAATAATAAAGCGGTTGCAATGAATCTGGCTGTTGCTAACGCCATAGTCCATCTGCAAACCGACACTTATAAAAACCTTATCCCTACACTCTCTATCCTAAGGAATACTCGTCATGAGTCTTGCTGATTCCGTATTAGCCGTGAATAACGATTTGCCAATCCGCACCGACAGCCCAGTCCACAGCGGCAAGGTTCGCAGCGTTTACTGGCTAACCGATGCCGACAGCCGCCGTTTAATCAAAACCAAGGGTTATAACGTCCCCGAAGATACCCCGCTCGCCATCATGGTGATCAGCGACCGTATCTCGGCCTTCGACTGTATCTTCCACGGTGAAGGTGGCCTCAAAGGCATTCCCGGTAAAGGCGCGGCATTAAACGCGATTTCTAACCACTGGTTTAAACTGTTCGCCGAAAACGGCCTAGCCGACAGCCATATTTTGGATATCCCGCACCCGTTCGTATGGATAGTCCAAAAAGCCCGCCCCATTAAAGTCGAAGCCATTTGCCGCCAGTACATCACAGGCTCAATGTGGCGCGCTTACTCTAAGGGCGAGCGAGTATTCTGTGGCATCACACTGCCAGAAGGCTTAGAGAAAGATCAAAAGCTCCCTGAGCTGTTAATCACCCCATCGACTAAGGGTATTTTAACCGGCATCCCAGGCGTGCCCGCTCAAGATGACGTGAACATCAGCCGCAGCGATATCGAAGCCAACTACCAAGCCTTTGGCTTTGAAAAGTTAGAAGATATCGACCTGTACGAGAAGCTGTTAAAAGATGGCTTTAAAGTGATTTCAAAAGCACTGGCCGACATTGATCAAGTGTTTGTCGACACTAAATTTGAGTTTGGCTATGTCACCGATAAAGATGGCAATTCAAAACTGATTTACATGGATGAAGTCGGCACTCCAGACTCATCACGTATTTGGGACGGCGCAGCCTACCGCGATGGCAAGATTTTGGAAAACTCCAAAGAGGGTTTCCGCCAATTCCTGCTAAATCATTTCCCTGATCCTGATGTGCTACTCAACAAAGACAGAATGCCAGAGCGTGAAGCCCTCGCCCGCGACAATGACCTGCCACTTGAGGCCATGATGCAAGTGTCACGCACTTACACCGGCGTTGCCGAGAAAGTGACTGGCGCGGCAATTCCGCTGCCAGCCAATCCAAAGGCAGATATTATTAAGATACTCAAAGATGAGTATGATCTGATTGTGTAATAGTGAGTTGTAAGCAAATCTGAGGTTTTGGGTGGTTTACCCATAGCTGAATAGTAGAAAAGGCGCTTAGGCGCCTTTTTGTTTAAGTCATTCACAAACTTAACCAATACACCGCTGATAATTAAGCACTGTCATTCCAGTGACACGCCGCCTATATCTTAAAAAAGCAGCATCCATGAGGGCTCGACGACGGCATCCATGCCGTCAACGGTCACTTACATGCCAATGCTTAATTCAACCAACTCTTCAGTAATCTGTATGCCTTTTCACAAGCATACACTTTACAAATTTAACAATGGGCGGCTCGTTAAATTTTTTTATTTAAGTCATTCACAAAATTAACCAATACATCGCTGATGATTAAGCACTGTCATTCCAGTGACACGCCATAAACTCATCCATGAGGGCTCGACGCTGAAGAATCCCCTGATGATTTACATATAAATCATTAGATTGGAGTGAACTTGCACCTTGAAGTGTGA